>NZ_JABKBZ010000282.1:0-491 GCF_013166635.1 Lentimicrobium sp. S6
GGATTAGATTATACAAAGCTGCTTGAGTACACTGATAAAGAGTTGGATGATTTGCTTCCTTCAAAAGGAACAATTGATTCAAATAGATACAGCACGTTCTCAGATTACCTATCCTACTTTGATAAAGAATTAAAGAAGCCAGGATGTACACGAGAGCAACTTTGGCGCGAGTATTTAGCAAAACATCCAAATGGGTACAGCTATAGTTCATTTAACGATCATCTCGCACGATGGCGCAATAATACCAAAGGAAGTGGCAAGTTAGAGCATAAATATGGCGATGCTGTTTATGTAGATTATACAGGCAAAAAAATGCAAATCATCAATAAGCAAACAGGAGAGCTAATTGATGTGGAAGTGTTTGTTAGCATACTTCCTGCTAGTCATTATACTTATGTAGAGGCAACTATGAGCCAGAGAAAGGAAGATTTCATCAACTCTATGAATCATTGCTTACAATATTTTGGTGGCGTACCCCAAACTATAGTAAC
>NZ_JABKBZ010000283.1:0-487 GCF_013166635.1 Lentimicrobium sp. S6
TGTTCTGGTGACAGTTCCGTTACAATCTGTGCCAACTATAGCAGCGTCTGTTCCGGCTACACTTCCTGAACCATCGCAATTATCTGTCCAAGATAAATTGCTCATCACTGGGACATCGTCGATACAACTTACAGTGACATCGGCTGGGGCTGCTGCGAATACTGGATTCGTAGCATCCTCTATAATAATATCTTGTGTTACATTGATACTGTTTCCACAAGCATCTGTTACTGAATAGGTTCTGGTAATGATCTTGGGATTTGTATTTCCATCATCCACATCACTTACAAAGGCGACAACTGGATTAGCTGTGCAATTATCTGCTTCATCTGTTACCACTGAAATATCAGCCGTTGGTAAACTGGCGATACATTCTATGGTAATATTGGCTGGATTGCTTGCTGTTGGATTTACATTATCTAAGATTGTAATAGTCTGTGTTGTAGATGCTGTATTTCCGCCTCCATCTGTATAAGTCCATGTTCTG
>NZ_JABKBZ010000030.1:0-60854 GCF_013166635.1 Lentimicrobium sp. S6
TCTTCTGTTTTTGAGATATCTTCGTAATGTAGCATGTTTTGTACTTTTTGTGTGGTAACCTAAAGATACAATAAAACCAAGGGATTCCCAAGGTTTCATGCTGCATTTTTTCTCTAAAATGCTCAGTTTATAACGGTGAGAAACTTCAGTTAGTAATAAACTGAGCCCGGTTATTGTGAAAAGCAGAGTGCTTTTCAGCTTTCAAAGACTTTGATTTTTCAGCTTTTAGTTGTAATTCTAACTCTTTAATTCTAGCTTTTAATTTTCCTATCTGATTTTCCATAATAGCCCATGTCAATAACCCTATAAATATAGATGTTATTGGCCTAATTACCAAATTTCAGCTCATAGTATTCATAATAGTGTCATAGTACCCAAGTACTTTTTAAAAGAGAAATATTTAAAAATAAAATATTTTAGTGGTTTATGATAAAGATAATATAGCGATATCGTAACTACTGTTTGCTCTTTATTTGCGACAGGAAAAGGCCTGCCACCACAATTAAAATTCCTATATAATTTATGGTAAAAAGTCGCTCTCCCAATAGAATAAAGGAAAAAATACTAGTGAGTACGGGTATCCCATTGGTAAACACTCCACTTCTGGTTACACCAAGTATTTTAATACTATGCGTAAATAATACAAAAGCAATAATAGAACCAAATATTCCCAAGAGAAAAATGGGTTGAAGGCCTTCCCAAACCCATCCGGTTTCTGAAAATGTTGGCAACTCAATAAAGAAGAACAAAGGGGCAAAACCTAGAAGCCCAAAGAAACTTTGATAACCAACAATGGTGAAAGAGTTGTATTTGTGGGATAGTTTATTAAGTACTGCTGTATACCCAATAGCGGAAAATACGGCCAACATCAGCAACATCACTCCCCAAAAATCAGCATTGAGTTCCATATTGGTATTTACAATAACTAGGATAACACCAATAAAGCTTAAAAGAGTTCCGTAGATCTTATATTTAGTAATTTGTTCTTTAAAGAAATACCAAGCCACATAAGGCAAGAATAAGGGGATGGTAGCAATAATCACGGCTGCAATTGTAGGAGAAACGCGTTGAAGGCCATAGGTTTCTCCAATAAAATACAAGAAGGGTTCAAAAAAACTTAAAAGGATAATGTATTTCCAATCGCTCTTTTCAATTTTGTTCAATTTCCCAATCAGTTTAGAAAAACCCATCAATAATCCAGAAGCCAAAATAAGTCTAAAACTTAAAATGGTTAATGGGTTATAGATTTCCAAGGCGCTCTTGGACCAAATAAAACTTAAGGCCCAAAAGAACATGGAACCAATAACGGCTAAATAAGCTAAAAAGTTTTTCATTGAATTGGTAATTGAGTTTGTGTAGTCAATTTGA
The DNA here is from genome assembly GCF_013166635.1 of Lentimicrobium sp. S6. NCBI lineage: Bacteria > Pseudomonadati > Bacteroidota > Bacteroidia > Bacteroidales > Lentimicrobiaceae > Lentimicrobium > Lentimicrobium sp. S6. The sequence continues at coordinate 1,369 of NZ_JABKBZ010000030.1, forward strand.
AAACATGAAAAAAGTGCATATCAATTATTCATCAATATGCACTTTAATGAATTTATATCTCTATTATTTTTGGATGAATTCTAAAACAGCATCACAAACATATTTTAGTTGTTCTTCTGTGAATTCAGTATGCATAGGAAGTGATAGGACTTGCTGCTGAAGTTTTTCAGTCACTGGGAAGTCACCTTCTTTATATCTGTCATCTTGATATGCTTTTTGCATGTGTAGAGCTACAGGATAATATACTGCATTTGCTATTCCTTTATCCATTAAGTGTTTTTGTAAACCATCGCGATCCACATCAACTAATTTCATAGTATACTGGTGGAATACATGATCGGTAAAATCGGCAGTAACTGGAGTAATAATGTTTTCGCAACTGGCGAAAGCTTCATTATAATAATTAGCCGCATAGTTTCTAGCTTTTGCAAAATCGTCAAGGTGGGCTAGTTTTACTTTTAAAACTGCCGCTTGCATACTGTCTAATCTAGAGTTTACTCCAACATAGTCGTGGTAATACCTTACGGTCATTCCATGATTTACTATCACTTTCAATTGTTCAGCCAGCTCATCATTATTGGTGAAGATGGCTCCACCATCACCATAAGCACCTAAGTTTTTTGATGGGAAGAAGCTTGTACAACCCACATCACCTATAGATCCAGCTTTTTTAGTTGTTCCATCGGCAAAAGTATAGTTGGCACCAATAGCTTGAGCATTATCCTCAATAACAAATAGATTGTTCTCTTTAGCGATAGTTAAAATCTCATCCATATTGGCACATTGGCCGAACAAATGAACAGGAACAATAGCTTTGGTATTATCAGTGATGGCATTTTTAATAGCTACAGGATCGATATTCATAGTATCCTCTAAAACATCAACCAATACAGGAGTCAATCCTAATAAAGCAATAACTTCTGCTGTTGCAATAAAAGTAAATGAGGTGGTAATAACTTCATCACCTGGCTTTAGTCCAAGTCCCATCATAGCTACTTGCAATGCATCTGTTCCATTAGCACAAGGAATGACATGTTTAACACCAAGATATTTCTCTAAATCACGAGCAAATTCATGAACCACTGGACCATTAATATATGAAGATGTGTCTAATACTTTATGAATTTCGGTATCAATTTCGGTTTTTAACCTTTGATATTGACCTTGTAGGTCGACCATTGGAATTTTCATATGTTTATATTTTTATATTAAATCATATTATTAATTGCATATTATTATCATATATCTGATTGTCAGTGATTTTTAAGATACAATAATCATGATATTCATTTTTTGATATTGAACGCAAAGATATGGAATTCCATCATATTGGTGTTTTATTTTTCACAATTAATACTCTTTAAGATTTTCACCTATTTCAATTCGCTCAAATGTCTATCTTTGCTGCCTTAAACAGCAAATAATCATGTTACAAAGAGTATTTTTTAAGTTAGTTTTAATTTTTGTATTGAGTGGTATAGTTTCTCAATATGCTCATGCCCAAGGAAGCGTTTCCGATTCTACCATCTCTACTTTTATATTACAGGTGAATTATGCCTATCAAATACCAGGTGGGGATATGGCTGAAGATTATGGTCACAATTCTGTTATTGGTCCGGAATTTACTTATAAAACCAATAAAAATTGGTTATGGGGATTGGAAGCCAGTTTTGTTTTTGGAAATGATGTGAAGAAGGCTGGTGAAATAATTGAGCAGATTACTGGAGACCAGAGTTTCGTCATAGGGTTAGATGGTACATTTACTAATGTTAGGCCTATGGAAAGAGGTTTTTCTACTTTAGCAAAAGTGGGTAAGATTATTCCTGCTTTTAATATCAATCCAAATTCAGGAATCGTTTTTAATTTTGGATTGGGGTATATGCAGCATAAAATACGCTGGGATGTGGAAGGTAATAATGCTCCTCAGCTTGGTGGTGATTATAAAAAAGGATATGATCGCTTTTCTGAGGGAATTATATTGAGTCAATCTTTGGGTTTATTATATTTGGCTGATGCTCGTCTGTGGAATTTTAAAGCTGCAGTTGAAGTTCAGGAAGCCTTCACCACCATGAAAAGATATAATTTTGATACCATGGGAGGTGATTCTAAAAAACGTGTAGATCTATTATTTGGCATAAAATTAAGTTGGATGATTCCTCTATATGGTCGGGCACCAAAAGCCATGTATTATTTTTAGTGCTTTTCTGCTCTCTAATCATTATTCTTTAATTTTGAAGCCGTTTTGCTTTTTTAATATTCATATATGAGAGTTATTTATTCTTTCGGAGTTTTCTTTTACGGTTTGTTAATTCGTCTTGCTTCATTGTGGAATGCTAAAGCAAAGTTGTGGCTTATTGGAAGGAAAGATGTTTTATCAAGAATAGAAAATGATTTAAAGAATAATGATTCCAATATTGTTTGGATTCATAGTGCCTCATTAGGGGAGTTTGAGCAAGGTCGTCCTTTAATTGAATCTTTAAAACAAAAATATCCTGAGCTTAAAATATTTCTTACTTTTTTCTCTCCGTCGGGCTACGAAATCAGGAAAGATTATCCGCTTGCAGATTATATCTATTATTTACCAGAAGATACGGTCTCAAATGCTCGTCAATTCGTTAAACTCGTCACCCCTCAAATAGCAGTTTTTATTAAGTATGAGTATTGGTATAATTATATGAACGAGTTGAATAATGCAGAGATTCCTCAGATTTTTATTAGTGGAATATTTCGGCCAAAACAGCCTTTCTTTAAGTTTTATGGAGGATGGTTTTTAAATCATTTAAAGAATGTGGAACATTTCTTCGTTCAAAATGAAGATTCAGTTCAGTTATTGAAAAAAAGTGGAATAGATAGCGTGAGTAAAAGTGGTGATACACGTTTTGATAGAGTTGCTGAAATCACAGCTAAAGTTGAAGCTAATGCTATTGTAGAAGAGTTTAAAAATGATCGGAAATTATTTCTTGGTGGAAGTACTTGGTCGCCAGATGAGCAGATTATTAAAGGGTTACATGTTCAACAACCTGGCTTGAAAATAATTATTGCCCCCCACTTAATTGATGAAAACCACATTCAACAGATAGAAGAATTATTCCCTAATTCTATTAGATATTCAAAAGCTAAAGATGCTTCACTCAAAGAAATCCCTGTTCTAATCATCGATAACATGGGAATGCTATCTTCCTTATATCAATATGCAAATTTCGCCATGATTGGTGGTGGGTTTGGTGTAGGTATTCATAATACATTGGAGGCCGCAACATTCGGGATGCCCATTTTTATTGGTCCAAATTATCAGAAATTCCAAGAAGCGAAAGATTTGTTAAGGCTGGGTGTTGTAAATGTAGTTCATGATGCTGCTGAGCTTAATCAAGCAGTTTCAGTATTGCTAGATGATGTGGAGAAATGGAATACTATCGCATTGCAATCCAAGCAGTATGTAGAGTCAAATATTGGAGCCACTCAAATGATTTTGGAATTTATTGAAAATCAGCTTTAATTTGATCAGTATCTACTAATAATTGCTCTTGTCTTCCCAAATATATCTTAACTTTACGCTATAAACACAAAGAACTGTAAATATTCAATATATTTGCGCCTATCAAATAAATTCGTCTTATGAAAGAGAATACTCATGTTTTGGTGCTAGGTGGAGGTTTTGCTGGAGTGGAATCTGCAATACAACTAAGAAAACTTGGTCATCAAGTCACTTTGGTAAGTAATCGTGATTATTTATTCGTTTATCCCATTTCTATTTGGATTCCAGTAAAGAAAAAAAGCTTTAATCATGTGAAGTTAAGCTTGAAGACTTTGTCAAAAAAACATGGCTTTTCATTAGTGATAGATGATGTAGAACATATAATATCCTCTGAAAATAGAGTAAAACTATCATCTTCTGAAATTTGCTATGAGTATTTAGTAGTGGCCATAGGTATGAGTAAGATGAAGATGAAAGGCTTAGAGCATACACATAGTATTTGTGGACAACCAAAGGAGGCTGGAATTATTAAAGAGGAACTAGAAAAATTGGTTCAACAAGGTAGAGGGAGTATCGCAATAGGGTTTGGGGGGAATCCAAAAGATCCAACAGCAACGGCGGTAAGAGGAGGTCCAGCTTTTGAAATGCTATTTAACTTTAGTCATTATCTAAAAAAACTAAAATTACGCGAACAGTTTGATCTTCATTTTTTTGCTCCAATGGCAGAGCCTGGTCGAAAGATGGGAGAAAAGGCATATCAAAAGATGGATTCCTTTTTTGATTATTATAAGATACAAGTTCACAAAGGCAAAAAGATTGCTCGTTTTGGTCAATCTGAAATTCACTTTGAAGATGATTCTGTTTTAAAGAGCGATTTAATCATTTTTATTCCTGGTGGTAGCGGGCACCAAGTTTTGGAAAGTTCTGACCTGCCATTAAGTGAAGTGGGATTTATCAGAACCAATCAGCAATGTCAAGTAGAGGGAAAGGCAAATGTATTTGCAGTTGGAGATGTGGCTACTTTAATTGGACCAAAATGGGCAGCTAAACAAGGTCACCTTGCCGAAGTGATGGGTAAGGTCGCAGCAAAAAATATTGATTATACCTTTAGAGGAAAAAAGGAAAGAGAAAGTTATACCAAGCACCTTAATATTATTTGCGTGATGGATTCGGGAGATGGTGCCGCTTTTGTAATGCGTAAAGAGAATAGTGAGCTTATGCTTCCTCTTCCAATCATAGGTCATTGGATGAAACAGTTTTGGGGCTTTTATTACCGGCAATCTAAGTTGAAGAATTTCCCACGTCTTCCAGGAATGTAGGCTATAATTTTTGTGCTATTTTCTCGGCAGCATTTTCGCCATCCATAGCGCTACTCACTATTCCCCCAGCATAACCTGCACCTTCTCCACAGGGGTAAAGGTTAGAGATTTGAACATGCTCCATGCTCTCCTTGTCTCGTGGAATTCGAATAGGAGAGGAGGTTCTTGATTCCACGCCTAAAATAATAGCCTCTTCAGTATAATATCCTTTCATCTTTTTACCAAAATCACCAAATGCTTTTCTTAGTGGTTCGTTAATTTCTGAAGGTAGTAATTCGTGCATGGGTGCATTGGATATTCCGGGAATATAACTCGTTGAGGGTAAATCAGAACTCATTTTTTTAGCCACATAATCTACCATTCTTTGTGCAGGTGCTTTTTGGCTTCTTCCACCAGCCACATGTGCCATTCTTTCTAAATCTCTTTGGAATTCCAATCCAGCAAACACTCCATGTTTATGGTATTTTGTTAATTCATCTTGATTGATGGTCACCACAATTCCAGAGTTAGCATAAGGTGAGTTTCTCATGGCATTACTCATTCCATTTACCACTACCTCATCGCTAGCAGTAGCAGAAGGAACAATAATTCCTCCAGGGCACATACAGAAGCTAAAAATACCTTTTTTTTCTACTTGGGTAACTAAGCTATATGATGCAGTGGGTAATAGAGGATCTATTTCTGAAGTATGATACTGAATACTATTGATAATCTTTTGAGGATGTTCAATTCTAACACCTGCAGCAAAATCTTTGCGTTCAATTAAAATTCCTTTATCGTTTAGTAAATAATAGATATCTCTAGCGCTATGCCCACTAGCGAGAATAGTGGCTATACCTCTGTATTCTTTTCCATTAGCATCCACCACGCCAATGATTTTCTGATCATGAAGCATGAAATCATTAACTTTTGTTTCGAAGTGGACTTCTCCACCAGCTTCAAGAATAGTATTTCTTAGACTAGTGACTAGGCCTAATAGTTTATTGGTTCCTAAATGGGGGTGAGCATCCACTAGAATATCAGGATCAGCTCCGTGGTCAACAAAAATCTCTAATATTTTTTTAACATTTCCCCTCTTTGAACTTCTTGTATATAATTTACCATCAGAATAAGTTCCAGCTCCACCTTCTCCAAAACAATAATTTGATTCTGTATTGACCTGATGTGTTTTATAGAGTTGAGCAATGTCTTTTTTTCGATCTCCAATTTTCTTTCCGCGCTCCAGAATGATGGGTTTTAATCCTCGTTCAATTAAACCCAATGCCGCAAATAATCCTGCAGGACCAGCTCCTACAACTATTACTTCTTTACTAGAACTCACATCTTTCCATAGGTATTTCTTCTGGGTTTCTGCAGGTTTCTCATTCACAAAAACTTCCACCTTAAGTCTTACTTTAACTATTCTGGATCGTGCATCAATAGATCGTCTTAAATGATTGATATATTGAATGCTAGAGGGTTTTAAGTGAAGCTTTTTAGCAACCACTAGTTTGATTTCTTCGTTGTTTGCTGCCTGTTGGGGCAGTAAAACAAGTTCTAATTCTTTTCGCATAGGAGATTATTCAAAGGTGAAAATCAATTGGAATATCTTGGAGTGAATAGATTCTATGGGGTCTGTATAGATATTATCTTCATTCTTAAGAATGTTATTCATTCCATAACTCATTCTAAGTTCAGTTCCCATTTTAAACCAGTTAAAGTAGAAATCAAAACCGACACCAGCCTCAAAAGCTATATCTGATCTGTATAGCTTTACAACTACTTCTTGCTCAGTAACATCTTCTTCTTTTCCTGCTTGAGCTGCTAAATCCATTACAAATTTAACTCCAATAAAAACATAAGGGCGAGCATTGTGTAGCCGCACTCCTTTGTATTTTAAATAGAATGGAAAGTTTAAATGAGTAGAAGGAACTTTCTTTTCAATTTCGACTAATTGAGGAACGCTTCTGTAATATTTGAGCATGGTATAGCTCAAGTTACGTTCACTAAAAAGTAATTCAGGAGTGAAACGAAGGTTAAAATATTTTCCTAAACGTAAATCTGAAACAATTCCAATAGTAAAACCTAATTGAGTACTTGGTTCCACATTTCTCATATATGCCGAATCGGCATTTATTTCAGGAACTTGTTCTTGGTAATAGGTGAAATTAGTAAATCCAGGTTTCATTTTTATATTATACAACATTTGATTGGCACCTAGATAAAACCCAAAATGATATTTCTTTTTATCAAAACGAGGTTGATTGGGAATTGTTCTAGATTGTGACCAAACACTAGATGATAGTATGATAAAGCCTAGGACTAATATAAGTGATATGTGTAGTTTGTTTTTCAATTTTATTTAAACGCTTATAGAGATGTATTATTGTAAGAAATTCGAGATTTTATAACTGAATTTTCGCCAAAAGTCTGCATTTTATTTGAGTATTATACGTGCCAGTAAATATTTTTTTCGATAAATTTGAATCCCTTCTTTAGTCGTTTTTTTTTCCCATGTACAAACTGCAAATTCCAAAGGTGAGTTTTACTTGCTTAACATCTTGATATCCCGCATTTGATAAATGTTTTAGGAAATGAGTACCGTCAGGAAATTTCTGCACTGATTCGGGTAAATAAGAATAAGCAGCATCGTCTTTGGATACGCTTTTTCCCAAAAGAGGAAGGATGGAAGAAAAGTAAAAATTATAAATTTGTTTTATTGGAAAAGCAGTTGGTTTGCTAAATTCAAGAATATAAACGCTACCATTAGTTTTGGTAACTCTGTTCATCTCTTTTAATCCCTTGTTTAAGTCTTCATAGTTTCTTACACCAAAAGCCACGGTTACAGCATCGAAAAAACCATCATTATACTTGAGCTTTTCCGAATCTCCTAATTCCATTTTTATTCTATCGCTTAGCTTTTTCTTTAAAACCTTTTGTTTTCCAACTTCCAGCATGTTTTCGGAAATGTCAGCACCAATAATGGAAGCTTGAGGAAGTGCTTTTGATATAGTTATGGCTAAGTCACCAGTACCTGTGGCAATATCTAATACTTGGCTAGGATGATTTTTTTTTAATTTTTTCACCAATTGATTTCTCCAGTAAATGTCTATCCCCATAGATAAAAAATGATTCAAGAAATCATACTTTCCTGCTATGCTATTGAACATATTTCTAACTTGCTCTTTCTTTCCTTCTTGTTTCATTATTTTAAGCTGTTCTTGAGTTCTTTATATAGTTTTTCCTTGTTTATTGGCACCACTCCAACTTGTTCGCAAACCAAACCACCAGCCAGGTTTGATATGGCTGCAATGTCCTCTGCCTTTAGGTTTTGTGCCAAACACAAAGCGGTTAAGCTTATCACTGTATCTCCAGCTCCTGATACATCAGAGATGTTTCTAATATGGGCAGGAATACTATGGTGAATATAGTTGCCATTATCTTCTTTTTTCGAAATCATGACTCCATATTCCGAAAGTGTGGTGAAGAAATAATCGCAATTTAACTCTTCTTGCATTTTTTCTACAGCGTTTTTTAATTTATCAGATTCATGCGCTTCGAAAGATTCATTAATGCCTTCTCTTAATTCTTTCAAATTAGGCTTAAATAAACTTGTGTTTTTGAAATGGTGGAAATTTCTTTTCTTGGGATCTACCACTGTTGGTATGTCTTCAGCAAGGACTAAGACTTGTTCAATGAGTTCTTTACAGATGACACCTTTGTCATAATCTTGGAAGATGATGACATCGATTTTATGGTTTTTAAGAATGGCTTCTATTCTTTTCAGAATATCGGATAATTCTTGCTGAGACACTTCTTCGTCTGTTTCCTCGTCAACTCTAAGCATCTGAGTTGAGTTTCCAATCACACGAAATTTAGTCGTAGTGATACGAGAAGAACTTTTTATAATACCCTCCTCCGATAATTCTCTTTTTTTAAGTAATTGAAGAAAGGTTTCTGCTTTTGGATCCTGCCCAATAACCGAACATAAAATAGGCTCTGCCCCAACGGCTTTTATATTGAGTGCCACATTAGCTGCGCCACCTAATCTATCTAGTCTTTTTTTAACTGCAACTACTGGTACTGGTGCTTCAGGTGAGATTCTATCCACACTACCAAAAATGTAACTGTCAATCATTACATCGCCTATTATCAGTACTTTTTGTTTCTTGAAATTATCAAAAATTTCTTGAATATTTTTATCTGTCATTTCTCTAAATAATAAGTGCAAAAGTAGTAATTATTTAGCAGTGAATCTTATTATTTTAGGGGTTAGAACATGTAATCCATTAATTGAATTATTTCCAGGTGTCGATCATTAAAATTTTATCTAACTTATGAGTACAAAACTAAAAATTGTACCAGTTTCATCACTTTGAATATCAAACTCAGCATCGTGAATTTCTAAATAAGTTTTTACATAATATAAGCCTAATCCAATGTTTTGATCTATATGTTTTTGAGCAAGACCAAAGGGTTGTAAAACCAAACTTAATTTTTCTTTTGGAATAATATCTCCAATATTTTTAATGCAGAATGAAGCAAAGCCATTTTCGTTTTTCTTGAGTTTGATTTTTACTTCACTGTTAAATTTAGAATGATCAATGGCATTCTCTATGAGCTCTTCTATCATACCGGTGAAGTATTCTGGAATTCCAAAGTGAATAATACCTTCTTCCATTGAAGACATAACATTAATTCCTTTTAAAGAGATATCTTGCTCTTTTGCATCGAGGATGCTGTTAATGGTTTTTGCTACATTGATGTTTGATTTATCTAATGTATTGTATTTTGTTTGAAGTTGAGTGATGTCGAGGGCTTTTCTCGAGAACTCATCTAGTCGGTTAACGGATTGTTTCAAAAGACTTCCAAATTCCATGATTTCAGGGTCATCAATACTATCGTTTATGATATCGGTGAAACCAATAATTCCATTTAATGGGGTTCTTATCTCGTGGCTTATCAATAATAAGAACTTCGTTTTTGCATCGTCTAAGACTTTTAATTCTTCATTGGCTAAAATTAGATCTTCCTCTCTTTGTTTGAGTTTTGAACTCATTTTGTTAAAACTATTAGCTAAAAGACCCAATTCACTTTTAGTTTTTATCCGAAAATTAGAATTATATTTCCCTTCGGCTATTAGATGGCTAGCCAAGCTGAGTTCTTCAATTGGCTTGGTGATACTTCTTGCGATGAAATATATCAATATCATAATAACAATTGAAGCTATAATTAATATGAAAATGGTTTTCCACATCTTTTCAAATATGGATTCTTTAATAAAGCTATATGGAATTACAGCAATGGCATGCCAATTTGTAGAAGATATTGGAGTATAGAAGGCAAATCGTTCTTCACCCAAGGTTTGGGAATAAAACTTCTGTTTGCCAATTTTTCCTGAAATGGCATCAATGATAATCTTTCTTTCATTGATTTCTTTTTCAGGAATATACGATTTAAATTCTTTGAGTACATTCCTTCCTATTAAAATTGAATTATCTGCATAAACTAAGGTGCTATCATTTGAAAATAAATAAATATCTGTTGGAATGTTTTCTTCAAAATGTTCCTCATTTAAAAGGAGGATATTTTTTAATAAGTCAATAGAAACATCAACAGTTATAATTCCTTGAAATATTCCATTCTTAAAAAAAGGTTGGTAATAGGTAACCATATCTGTTTGTCCAGCATCATGATCAAAGTAGGGGCTTGTCCATCCGCTGTGGTGTTCGGAGGATGGTTTTTTCCACCATTCAATATCACTATTTCTATAGTCAAAATATCCAATATCTTCTTCTGATTCAAATGCTATTTGTTTGATTTTACTACCTCCTTTGAAGGAGTAATAAAAGCCTAATTCGTTGTTGGTGAAGGTGTTGGGGGGCTAATGCTATGGCGGATCCATATATTAATTTATCGGAATTGGTAATTTCATAGGTAATATCTAAGAAATTCTCAATTGATATTTTGCCTGTTTCTATTTGTTTGGCTACTAATTTTGTTTTGCTGGCCAACTCACTCAGCTTGTTTGTGATATAGTCAGCATACTTCAGATTAATTTCGTGTAATTGATTGATGTATTTTTCTTTTGTAAGTTCTTCTGTGTTATTGTATAGAAGGTAGAACATGAGGCTAAAAATGATAAACACAGGGTAGGAATATACTTACTCCAACTCGGAATAGAATAGAGTTTTTAAATTTGATTTTGTAAGGCATGATGCGGATTTTGGTTTACAGCTCACAAGTTACAAATATTTTTGAATGTAAAAAAAGCACAATTCTTAATTTATAGAATTGTGCTTTTTTTTATGAGATTCGTAAAGTTGATTATCTAAAATAATCTCTCATTCTATTAAAGAATCCCTTTTCTTTATTGTCAGGATTTGGGATGAAATTTTTGCTTTGGTTCAATTTATGAAGCTCTGCTCTTTCAACTTCGAGTAGTTCTTTTGGAACCCAAACATTTATAGTTACCAATAAATCACCTTTGCCATAACTATTTACATCTGGTAAGCCTTTTCCTTTAAGTCTTAAAACTTTTCCAGGTTGAGTTCCTGGCGCGATCTTTACTCTCGCTTTGCCTTCTAAAGTTGGGATTTCTATGGAAGTTCCTAAAGCAGCATCAGGAAAGCTGATAAAATGATCGTGTAAAAGATTCATCCCGTCTCTTTCCAAGTCTTCATGACCAATTTCTTCGATAAGAATAATTAAGTCACCAGGAACGCCACCACGTGCTGCTGCATTTCCTTTACCTGACATACTTAACTGCATTCCATCAGAAACACCTGCCGGAATATTTAAGGTGATTACTTCTTCGCCTTTTATAATTCCATTGCCATGACAAGTTTTGCACTTGTGAGTGATAATTTCTCCCTCGCCACCACATTGTGGGCAAGTTGTTGCTGTTTGCATTTGTCCAAGGAAAGAGTTCACTACTTTGGTGACTTGTCCTGTTCCATGGCAAGTATTACAAGTGGAGCGGCCATTTCCTTCGGCCCCACTGCCATGACAAGTGTCACAAGAAATATACTTATTAACTCGTACTTTCTTTTCTGCACCTTTTAAAATCTCCTCTAAGGTTAGTTTTACCTTAATTCTAAGGTTGGAACCTCTATTGACTCTTCTGCGTCCTCCTCCAGAGCCACCAAAGCCACCGAAGCCACCAAAACCGCCACCGCCAAAGATATCGCCAAAATGAGAGAAGATGTCATCCATACTCATTCCTCCACCACCGAAACCTCCTCCAGCTGCACCACCCACGCCAGCATGACCATATTGGTCGTATCTAGCTTTTTTATCGCCATTGCTTAAAACATCATAAGCCTCTGCTGCTTCCTTAAACTGTTCTTCAGCTTTTGGATTATCAGGATTTTTGTCTGGATGGTATTTAATAGCAACCTTTCTGTAGGCTTTTTTAATTTCAGTCTCAGAGGCGTTTTTATCTACACCCAGTACTTCGTAATAATCTCTTTTACTCATATTGATGACCCTTTTATTGGAATTATTTTCCTACAACTACTTTTGCGTATCTAATTACTTTATCATTTAATGTGTATCCTTTTTCAACTACATCCACAACTTTGGATTTTAATTCCTCAGTAGGGGCTGGTATTTCAGTTATGGCTTCATGAAAATCAGTATCAAACTCTTTTTCTTTTGAATCCATGCATTGTAAACCTCTTTTTTCTAATGTTTTATAAAGCTTGTTGTAGACTAGCTCAACACCCGATTTAATAGCTTCTGCATCAGATGATTCTGCCATAGATTGTTGGGCTCTTTCAAAATCATCAAGAACTGGAATTAAGTCTAATATCAAATCAGCATTTGCAGTTTTAAAAAGTTCGATTCTCTCCTTGGTCGTTCTTTTTCTGAAATTATCGAACTCGGAAAATAGACGAAGATGTTTATCTTTTAATTCTGCAATTTGTGCTTCAAGATTTTTAATTTCCTCTTCACAAGATACTGGTTCTTCAGTATTTTGATCAACTGATTCTTCAGTGGATTCAGTATTTGTATCTTCTATTTTTTGCTCGTTTAAGTCTTCGCTTTTCACTTGCTTTTCTTTACTTTCTTGTTTTTTGGTATTTCTTTTATTTGCCATAATCGCATTAAAATTGTCAGTATTGCAGTACAATATCTAATTCTATTAGCTAGGTGTTTAAGCTATTCGAATGTAATTGCCTGGAAACTATACGTTTGTTACAAAATATTTTTCTTGTTCAAAATCTGATCATCTATGTCAATATTTGCGCCAAATAATTATTTATGGTCATTTTGTCAGTATTGAATATTTGGTGGTAAGGGTAGTTATGTGTGATTATTTTTCTTTTGTGTAAATTGGAACTTTGATCATATTCAAAGATATAATTTGGCATAGACCTAAAGAAAAGGAAAAATCCATCAAAAATGTTTGATACTGGCAAGTAATTATTGAATATTGCATGAGAAATTTTAAATATTGTTTTACATTTGTAGGTCTTAAAATAAACAAACATGAAAAAAATCCTTCCATTATTATTGTTCTTATCTATTTTTACTTTTCTTTCGTGCCATTTTTCAGGGCAAAGTGAAACTAACAAAAAAGAAGTTTTAGGCGATTTAGTAGAAATTAGTATTTCTGTAGATGGTATGACTTGCAGTGGTTGTGAGAATACAGTTAATACGCAGTTACTAAAGTTTGATGGGGTAGTTGAGTCTACCGCTTCACATATTGAGAAAAATGTAATAGTAAAAGTAGACACGTTGCTAACATCTGTGAATGAGATGAAAGCCGAGATTGGAAGAGTTGGATATACAATTATAGAATAATAAGTTTAGAGTAATGAGCGAAAAGAATAAGGCAGAAACCAGTTTTAGGGATTCAATATCCACCATCGATAATCAGGGTAAAAGAATTTTTGTTCATCCAAAGAAACCTAAGGGAAGGTATTTTAATAGAAGGCGTATTGTAGGATGGGCCTTGCTTCTTAATTTATTTTTGGTGCCATTTATTAAGGTGAATGGTCATCCATTATTTCTTTTTGATGTCATACAGAGAAAGTTTATTCTATTTGGAGTGCATTTTTGGCCACAAGATTCTTACCTTTTTGCAATAGGGATGATTTCTTTATTGGTTGGAATAGTTTTGTTTACTGCTGTTTATGGTAGATTGTGGTGTGGGTGGACTTGCCCACAAACTGTCTTTATGGAGATTTTATTTAGACCTGTTGAATATTTGATTGATGGGGATGCTAATGAGCAACGAAAACTTAAAGATGGTCCTTGGAGCTTTGAGAAAGTCTGGAAGAGGATAGTGAAGAATGGAATTTTTGTTTTCTTGTCAATTCTTATTGCTAATGCTTTATTGTCATGGGTAGTAGGAGTAGACGAGTTATTTAGAATAGCCTCTGAACCCATTTCTGAGCATATTGTTGGTTTTGGGGCAATGCTGATATTCTCTGGTGTATTGTTTTTTATTTATAGTTGGTTCAGAGAACAGGTTTGCTCTATATTGTGTCCCTATGGAAGAATACAAGGAGTGCTTTTAGATGTGAATTCTATCATTGTGAGTTATGACTATAAAAGAGGAGAACCTCGTGGAAATAGAAATGATGAAATTGATAAAGGAGATTGTATAGATTGTGGTCAATGTGTTCAGGTATGTCCTACGGGAATTGATATTAGAAATGGTTCTCAGTTAGAATGTATCAATTGTACAGCGTGTATCGATGCATGCGATGGTGTTATGGATAAAGTGAAAAAACCTCGAGGTTTGATTCGTTTCGCTTCGGAGAAAGAAATTGTGGAAGGAGCTAAATTCAAGGTTACTCCTCGTATGATTGGTTATTCTTCTTTATTGGTCGGCTTAATGATATTCTTCTCTGTACTCATATTTGGTAGAGCAGATCTTGAAACTTCAATTTTTAGAACTCCAGGAATGTTATATCAAGAACAAGAAGGAGGTAGAATTAGTAATCTATATAATTTCAAGATTATTAATAAAACTATTGATACGGTTGCTGTGGAGTTGAAAGTATTGTCTTACGATGGAGAAATAAATGTGATTAGAGGGGATGTAAAAATAAAACCATCTAGTATTTATGAGGATATTTTCTTTGTATATATTGATCCGAAAATTTTGCCTGAGAAGAATAATGATATAGAAATTGGTGTTTTTGTTGAGGGAGAAATGGTAGAGGAGCAAACGATATCTTTTATTGGAGATAAATAGTAACAAATAGCAATACCAATAAAATCTATGTGGAGATAAAGGAGTTGGTATGATTATTAAAGTATTTTTGCAGAAAACTATTTTACATGAAAATTAAATGGAATTGGGGTACTGGAATTTTCCTTGCGATTTTAGCTATGATGGCTTTTGTATTTTTATTGGTGTTTAAATCATTTGATTATAAGATTAATAAGGTTTCAGAAGATTATTATGAACGTGGATTGAATCATACTGAGCAAATGCAAAGAGTTGAAAATACAAGATTATACGCTCAAGGTTTCAGTGTGATATATTCAAATGATTGTTTGGTGAAGTTCCCAGAGTATTTTATTGGAAAAAAGCTAGAAGGTCAGATTCTATTCTTTCGTCCTTCCGATTTTGATTACGACAGAAGTTTTGAAATTAATTTAGATGAAAATGGAACCCAAACATTCCAACTCGATTATTTTCTTAAAGGAAGGTATATTGTTAAAGTCACTTTCGAACATGAATCTGTTCCATATTATCTGGAGGAAGAAATCATTTTTAATTAGGCATTATGTTTATTACCACTGCATTAATTCTTGGACTTTTAGGATCTTTTCACTGTGTGGGAATGTGTGGTCCAATTGCTGTCGCATTGCCCATCAATAATCAAACGTGGTGGAGTAGGTTGGCGGGAACGTTCTTGTATAATATTGGCAGAGCTATCACCTATGCGGCAATGGGAGCTGTATTTGGTGTGCTTGGCGAAGGCATCCGGCTTGGTGGATTTCAGAGCTGGATTTCAATTGTAATGGGAGTTATTATGATAATTAGTGTCTTATTTCCTGTGTTATTTCGAAATACTAGAATATTAGACAAATATATTTATGGATATGTAAATAAGCTTAAGGCTTATCTTGGACCGTTATTACGTAATAGTTCTTTGGGTTCTTTATTTGTGATTGGTCTACTCAATGGATTGTTACCTTGTGGTTTAGTTTATGTGGCATTGGCTGGTGCTATTGCCACTGGAGGAGTCGCATCTGGGGCTTTGTTTATGTTTGTTTTTGGCTTAGGAACTTTGCCTTTATTGGCTATTGTTACTTTAGCAGGAAATATCATTTCAGGACCTTTCAAGTCTAAGATTAACAAGATTATTCCTTTGGTCATAATTATTATAGGAGTTTTGTTTATTTTGAGAGGGTTGAGTTTAGGTATTCCATATATTAGTCCGCCAGCTAAAAATTTACATATTCAACAAGAAATTGATACTTCTGGAAATAGGGGGTGTTGTGGAAATGGAAAACAAATGAAATCTTCCGCTTTTCAGCTACTCTCTGGTGGAAAATTGATTTTCTAATTATACTTCACAGTTATGAAAGATAAGGTTGTCATTATTACAGGAGCTTCTTCAGGGATAGGAAAGGCATTGGTATATGAGTATGCCAAGCGAGGGGCTAAAATTGTTATGGCTGCACGGAACATTTCTAAACTTGAAGAAATTCGTGGAGGTTTATTAAAACAGGGTACAGATTGTTTAGCTGTAAATACAGATGTTTCATTAGAAAAAGATTGTGAGAACCTCATTAATTTAACAGTAGAGAAATTTGGTAGAATTGATATTCTGATTAATAATGCAGGGATAAGTATGAGGGCGCTGTTCAAGGATCTGGAACTGGATGTTTTAAAACAATTGATGGATGTGAATTTTTGGGGAACTGTTTATTGCAGCAAATATGCTTTACCTTATTTGATAGAGCGAAAGGGGTCTTTAGTTGGAGTGATTAGTATTGCTGGATATGTCGGCTTGCCTGGGAGAACAGGTTATAGTGCATCTAAATTTGCAGTAAGAGGGTTTTTAGATACTTTGAGAGTAGAAAACCTAAAAACAGGACTACATGTATTAGTGGCCGCGCCAGGTTTTACTCAGAGCAATATTCGAAATGTAGCATTGACTAAAGATGGAAGTGTTCAAGGTGATAGCCCTAGAAATGAAGGTAAAATGATGACATCTGAACAAGTGGCATGTAAGATTGTTAAAGCTATTGATAAAAAAAAGGCGGCAATCGTCCTTACTTTTTTAGAGGGGAAATTCACTGTTTTTCTTAATAAAACCTTTCCTCGTATTCTTGAGAAGCTTACCTATAAACATATGGCTAAAGAGGCTGATTCTCCTATCAAATAGTGCTTGGTTTTATCTTATTTTTAATTCTCCAAAGTTTTTATTTTGTACGGTATCATAATTATTTTATATTTGTTTCATTAAGAAATCGAAAAAATAATAAAAGGACATTATTCCTTTTACAATAATAAAAACATAATGAGCAATTTAACATTGGAGATTAAGCCAAAACAAGGGTTAGGGGAATTAAAATTTGGTGAAATTCCAGAGAATGTAGCCAAGCTGGTTGGAAAACCTGTAGATGCAGAGGAGATTACTTCTGATGATGATTTAAAGACCACCATTTTAACTTATGAAAATGGAATTACAGTTTTTTTAGAGGGATTAGTAGAGCCAGTAGTTTCTAATTTTGATTTGGACAATAAAAATGCCACTCTTTTTGGGGTAAGAATTTTTGAGCAAAAAGAAGAGGATATTATTAAATTGATGAAGGAGCATGGTTATGAGGAAATTGAAAAAGAAGAAGAGGAGTGGGGTGAAACAAGAATTACTTTTGATGACGCTTTATTAGATTGCTATTTTGAAAATGGTGATTTGGTAGCTGTTAGTTGGGGAGTTATTATAAATGATGATGGGAGTTTAGCTGAATAAGTAGGCTAGGCTTTCTCCAAGGTAAACCCAAAAGTCGTTCCGATGCCAATAGTGCTTCTGGTATAGATACTTTGTTTGTGTGCTTCTACTATATGTTTTACTATGGCTAAACCTAGGCCGGTACCTCCTAATTCACGACTTCTAGCTTTGTCTGTTCTATAGAATCGCTCATATATGCGAGGTAAATCTTCCTTGTTTATTCCTGGTCCGTTATCTGTAATTTCTACCAACAAGTTCTCGTCCATATCAAAGAAACTGATTTTAACTTTCCCAGTGTTTGCATAGCCATATTTAATAGCGTTTCCTAAAAGATTACTTATTAACCTCGCTACTTTTTCTTTATCAGCATTCACATAAATAGGCCGGTCGTAATTTTTTCCATAATACATTAGGATGTTTTTCTTATCTACTTTCATTTCGAAAGATTCTAAAAGTTCGTCACATAATGCTTTAATGTTGAAACGACTGATATTGAGCTTTAACTCACCAGACTCTAATTGACTAATGGTCTCCAACTCTTTTACAATTCCAATTAATCGGTTAATGTTTTTTTCAGACCTTTCTAGGTATTTAGTATTTATATTATCATCCTCTAATCCACCATCAATTAGTGTAGAAATATATCCTAAAATAGTGAATAAAGGAGTTTTTAATTCGTGAGAAATATTGCCGATATATTCTTTTCTATATTGCTCTAATTGTTTGAGTTGAGAGATTTCTTTTTCATAATCATCGCTCCATTCCAATACCTCTTGATGAACCGATTTTATATTGGCGATTTTTGTTTGATTGGGTTTGCCTTTGTGATTGCTTTTTACTTTATGATCGTGAATGAGTTTGTAAATCACCTTAATATGGTCATAAATATATCGCTCAATATAGTTTTGTATAATCCAAAAAGTTACCAAGACAAAAATGAATAAAATACCCAGTAATAGAAATAGGTTGGTGCTGGTAATAAGGTAGATATAAATTAAAATCGCACTAACAATAAAGCCAAGAATTAGACTGATTTGTAACGCAATACTGGAAGACTCTTTTAATTTCATTAATTCGGATTTATTTTGAAGTGTCAATAAACTTATATCCAACACCTTTCATAGTTTGAATATATTCAGGGCCTATTTTCTCTCTAATTTTTCTAATATGAACGTCAATAGTTCTGTCTCCGACGATAACATCATTACCCCAAACTTTTGAGAATATTTCTTCACGAGTAAAAACTTTATCAATCTTAGAGGCAAATAGCATCAAAAGTTCAAATTCTTTTTTCGGTAATAAGATATCAATACCATCTTTAATAACTAAATATCTTTCTTTATCAATTGAGAAAGAATCATGGATTTGCATGATATGACCAGAGGGATCTGAATTGGTTTCATTATTTTGACTAGAACGACGAAGTAATGATTTTACTTTACTTACTAATACCTTAGGTTTAATGGGTTTAGAAATATAATCGTCAGCTCCAACATCATAGCCAGCTATTTGAGAATAATCTTCAGAGCGTGCAGTGAGGAATATGATGATTGGGTTTCCAAGTTCTGGGAGTTGCCTTAATTGATCACATGCTTCAATGCCATCCATTTTAGGCATCATGACATCTAAGATAATGAGGTCTGGTTTTACTTTTAATGCCTTTTTTATACCTTCCTCACCATTGCTTGCTGTATGCACATTGTATCCGCTTTTCTTTAAATTATAGCTTAAAAATTCAAGGATATCATCCTCATCGTCAACTAATAATATGGTTTGCATTGTTAGGTTCATCTATGTTTGTTTTTTTAGGCAAATTTAAGCTAATGTTATTATTGATCAATTTTCACATATTAACTAATTGTTAATTGATTCGTTGATAATTTTGTAAATTTACAAAAAAATGAATGTATCTTTAGTTGTAAATTTGAATTTTTAGTTTACGTATATTAACCTATTAATAAATTGCCGTTATGGGTGAGTTTGAAGTGTTGATTGTTGAGGATGAGGTGATTAATGCTAAAGTTCTTCAAGAGTTTTTAGAGAGCAAAGGTTATAAAATACTTGATGTCGTAACTTCAGGCGAAGCTGCCATAGATTATGTTGGTATAAAAAAACCAGATTTAATTCTGATGGATATTGAACTTGATGGGAAAATATCTGGTATAGAGGCAATAGAACATATTAATAAGAACGACAAAATACCTATTCTTTATATCACAAGCCAAACTGATAAGCAAGTTGTGAAACGGGCAAAAGAAACGGAGCCTGTTGGATATATTATCAAACCATTTTCACCTTTACAATTAGAGATTACATTGGAAATGGCACGTAAGAAAGTTTTAGTAGATCAGGAACTTCTAAACTATCAATTGTATTTAGAGCATTTGGTTGTAGATCGCACCAAAGAGTTGATTAATGAAGTTGAGCTAACCAAATCGGCTCGGCAGCAAGCCATAGAGAATGAGATTAAACTTAAAGCTATAACGACTGCTGCCAATGATGCCATTGTGTTATTTGATGAATATGGTCAAGTTAAATTCTGGAATAAGGCAGCTGAAAAAATGTTTCTTTACGATGAAGAGGATATATTAGATAATAATATTCGCGTTCTGTTTTCCTCTGATAATGAGAATGATGACTTTGCTCGAGGTTTAGAAACCATACAGCATGCCATTGATAATCATCTACTTGGGGAAAATATTGAGTTTGTAGCTACTAAAGCGGATGGTAGCGAAATCCCTGTAGAAATGTCTTTGGCAGCCGTTGATATTGACGATGAGCATTTGGTTTTAAGTATAATGAGAGATATCAGTCAACGCAAACATGACTTAGAAGAAATAAAAAGATTTAAATTAATTTCGGATTTGGCAAATTATGGTTTGGCCATTACCAATGACATAGGTGAGTTTGTATATGTAAACAAATACTTTGCTGAATTAATAGAATATGAGCAAGAAGAAATGTTAGGAAGAAGCTTTTTTACAGTAACACCTAGGGTTTCTAAATCTGAAATCGCAGATTTTGTGGAGAAATCTTCAAATATCCATGGTGGTGAGGGTCTCGAACTTATAGTGGTGAGTAAAAGTGAGAAAGAGATTCCTGTCATGTTTAATAGTGTTATTATTCGTGATAAATATGGAGCTCCAAAGTTTTACGCCGTTTCAGCAACCGATATTCGTGAGCGAAAAGAATATGAAGAGAATATACTAAAAGCTAAGAGATTGGCCGAGGAGTCTGATAGGATGAAAACAGCGTTTCTTTCAACCATATCTCATGAACTAAGAACTCCCTTAAATGCCATTATAGGGTTTGCGGAGTTAATTAGAGTGACAGAAGTAGATATGGATGACGTTAAGGATTTTAACGATGAAATATATAAAGGAGGCAATCATCTACTTTCTATTGTAGAAGATATTCTAGATATTAGTATGCTGGAAAGCAAGGATCTTAAGATATATCCAGTAGAATTTTCTCTCAATAATCTGATGAAAATAGTCCATCAAAAATTTTACTCCAATCAGAGATATGATAATCATAATATTAATTTGGTTTGGAAAGGGAATAGAAAAGATGGAGAAGAAGTCTTCTTCACAGATAACAGTAAGCTGGAGCAGATTTTGACCAAGCTTATTGACAATGCATTTAAGTTCTCCACCAAAGGAACCATAGAGTTTGGCTATAAATACAACGAAAAAGAGAATTTATATGACTTTTATGTTAAAGATGAAGGAAAAGGTATACAAGGAACCAAATTAACTGATATATTTGAAAGTTTTAAGCAAGCTGAGGAAGGAAATAACCGTGCGCACGATGGTTTGGGTCTTGGTTTGTCAATAGTTAACCAATTATTAGAATTAATGAAGGGGGAGATTTATGTTGACTCTGAGCTTGGAAAAGGCTCAATCTTTACTTTCAACATCAATCAAGCTTAAACACTTAATTATTGCAAAATGAATGAATCTTATAATGTGAATGAATACCAGTGGGAAGGTAAAACTGTTTTAATTGCTGAAGATATAACCAGTAACTATAACTTTTTGCGACTATTATTAAAGCGTTCAAAAATTGAAATCATTTGGGTTGAAAATGGACAGGATGCTTTAACTGAAGTCCAAAATAATGATAACATAGATTTGTTGTTATTAGATATTAACTTGCCTATTATGAATGGTTATGAAGCAGCCGAAGCCATCAAGAAAATTAGACCAGAGCTTCCAATTATTGCCCAAACAGCTTATGCTTTAGAGGGTGATAGGGAAAAAGCGCTATTAGCTGGTTGCGATGACTATATACCCAAACCTATTGTTATCTCCACTCTGCTAAGAAAGATGAATGGCTATTTGAATCAATAAGATGGCTGTATTAGTTTTTTAAAGTTTCAATTTAGCCTTATTCGTTTGGCACTTAATTGTAATGACCTGAATAATATGATCCTATGATAAAAAAAATACTTTTTTCATTACTTGTTTTATCAACTTTTGTTTTCTTTTCACAGCAAGTCAAAGCTCAGGAATTTGGAGGCGGATTATTGGGCGGCCTTGTGGGAAGTCAAGTAGCAGGAGATCCAAGCTCTGGTTATCACAAACTTGGAATTTATGGCGGATTATTTGTAAATAGACAGTTTACCCTAAAGTCTGGAGCTCAACTAGAAATGTATTATATTCAAAAGGGAGCTCGAGAAAATCCTACTGATGAAAATGGTAATTTTCAATACCTAATGCGAGTGAGTTATTTGGAAATCCCTGTTTTATATAATTTTACTTTGAATAAAACATTGATTTTAACTGGAGGAATTGCTTATAGCTATTTGATAGGAACACCATATGAGGAGGCTAATTTTAGTACTAGCGTGCCTGATACTGAGTTTTATCAGCATAGTGCAACTTTTATATTGGGAATTGAATATAAAATTAATAATCAGTTATCAGCTTCCTTCAGAACCAATAATAGTATTACACCAATACGTCCTCATGCTTCTGGTGCTACTCGTTTTGCAAATCAAGGACAATATTCTGATGCACTTACAATTGGTTTGACTTATAATTTTTTCAATCAGAAATTAAACTAACTCCTTATGATTTCAAATTTACGAATTTTAATTTCGCTTCTATTAAGTCTGTCATTTTTAGGTGTAAAGGCTCAGGATTTGGTTATAAATGAGGTCTTAGCCTCTAATATAAATGGGATCACTGATAGCTATGGAGAGCAGAGTGATTGGATAGAAATCTATAATAATAGTTCTACCACCATTAATTTGAATTCTTATTCATTGTCGGATAAGAATGATAATCCACAAAAATGGAAATTCCCCAATGTTAACATATCTTCTCATGGCTACTTATTGGTTTTTGCCTCGGAAAATGCTACAATTGGTAATGAATTGCATTGTAATTTTAAAATATCCCAAGAAGGTGAATATATTAGTTTGTATAAGCCATCAGGTGTTTTAGTGGATAGGATAGATTCTGTTGAACTAAGAGCTGATGTCTCATATGGTCATAAGCTAGACGCATCGGGAAATATGAAGTTTTTTGGACTTCCAACTCCTCAAACATCAAATACATCAACTGCCTATAATGGTTTTGTAAGTGACCCAATTGTGAGTCATGAATCAGGATTTTATACTGATGATATTAATGTTTCAATCGTACACGGCGGCTCTCAGGTATTTCTTCGATACACTCTCGATGGTTCTGTTCCAACGCCAAGTAGTCCTGTATATAATTCAGAAATTCAATTTTCAGATGCCACAAGCAAGCCAAATGGGATTTCATTGATAAAAACGAATCCAAGTTTCGACTATCCTAAACCTGGCTTTACTGAAAGCAGAGCGAATAATAGGGGATATTTAAATCCTTATTCCAATATCAATAAAACAAATGTATTAAAAGTTAAAGCTTTTAAAGATGGATACCTTCCAAGTGAAACATTAAGTTCTACGTTTTTTATATATTCTGAAGCTGAGGAAAAGTATAGTTTGCCTGTTATTTCCTTAACCACTGATGCCCCCAATTTTTTCGATGATGAAATGGGAATATATGTATATGGAACAACAGGGGAATTGGGGAATTATTACGAAAGTGGACGCGAATGGGAGCGTCCTACCTTGGTACAATATTTTGAGAATGATGGTACTTTAGGATTTGAACAATATTTAGGAGCTAGAATCCATGGGGGAGGTGGAAGGCACTCCACAGTGAAGAACCTTAGAATGTATGCCCGAAGCGAATATGGCAAAGATGAAATGAAATATAAGTTCTTTGATAATAGCAACATTAATAAGTTCAAACGTTTTATGATAAGAGGACCAGGCCACAGACCTGATTGTACGCCTCGCGATGATTTTGCAGACCTTTTACTGCAGAATTATAATATGGATGTTCAGCATGTTCAGCATGTTATTCTTTTCGTTAATGGGGAGTATTGGGGCATACACTCTATTAAAGAACGTTTCGACCAAAAGTACTTATCCTTAAAGTATGGAAAGAAAGATGACGACTATGTCATTTTGAGGGATAGTGGTAAGTTGGATTCTGGTGAAGAAGGTGATGAAGCACATTATGATAACCTGCTCGACTTTGTTGAAAGTAACAATATGGAGGAGGACGAGAATTACGAGTATGTTCAAACCCAAATTGATATTGATAATTATTTAAGTTACTTCTCATCAGAGGTGTATATGGGTAATGTGGATTGGGTGATCACAAATATAAAATTTTGGAGATATAAGGGTTTCGATAAAAGCACTAAATCAATAAATGGTTTAGATGGGCGTTGGAGATGGTTTATGTTTGATTTTGATTTGGTGTTTGGTGGGTCCTGTGACGATATATCTTCAAATGTAAACGTATTGGATGATGCTTTTGATCAAGAACATGGTAAAGCAACCATTTTAGCTCGCGGACTTAAAGAGAATGATCAGTTTGTGATTGATCTTGTAAATAGAACTTGTGATCACATGAATTCTAATTTTAATCAATCTAATTTTAGAGAAAAGTTAGAGGAGATTGATCAATCAATGACTCCTGAAATGCTAGAACATGTGAGCCGATGGAGATACCCTTCTATAGCTACCACATTAAATGTTAGACAAAATGAAATTCCTACGCTTACTCAATGGACAAATGTTTTAGATGATTTATATAATTTCCCAAAAGATAGAAAGCGTAAAATAATTGACCATTATACGGAAGAGTTTAACCTTGAGGATACCATTCATATTGCATTAAATGTAAATGATAAAAATATGGGAAATATTAAAATAAATTCTCTATTTGTTTCTGAGGCTTTAGATGGGGTATCAGAGAGTGTTTACCCATGGCATGGTACTTATTTCGAAGATATTCCTTTCCAATTGGTCGCAATGCCTAAATTGGGATATCGCTTTGTGGAGTGGCAGGAAACAGGAGATACGGATGCTTCTTTGATGGTGGATTTAGATGAAGGTGCAGTGTTTACAGCTCTTTTTGAAGAAGACCCTGATTTTGTTTTTGAGGATGCTATATTTATTAATGAGTTTATGGCAGTAAATAAATCCACTATTACTGATGAATATAATGCCAATGCCGATTGGATTGAAATCTATAACCCAAATGATAAACAAGTGGATTTAGCCAATTTTTATATTTCTGATGATGCTGATGATGCCTTTAAATATCAATTCCCCTTTGGAACAGTATCTACCATAATTGAAGCATATGGCTACAAGCTGATTTGGTGTGATGATAGAACTGAACGAGGTCCTTTACACACCAATTTCAAACTAAGTTCATCAGGGGATGATATTTTATTAATGGCACCAGATTCTTCATTAATTGATAATATAACATTTGGTGCACAAGGGGAAGATATCGCTTATGGTAGAGAAATGGATGGAGATGAAACATGGATATATTTCCAAAAACCTTTTGGTCCAACACCAAACGCCACCAATAATGCCGCAGCTATTGATGAATTGAACCAAGTGCTGCTGAAATTATATCCTAATCCTGTAAAAAGTGGGAATAGAGTATATTTCCAACATCAAGTAAATATACAGTTGCACAATAATCTCGGACAACTATTATTGCTGAAAGATAATGTTACTTACCTTGATACTGATGGACTTGAATCTGGAGTGTATATTATTTCTTCGGAAAATTTTGGTCGTACAAAATTGCTTGTTAATTAAGTATTTAGACAATACTGCCTCATATTAATGCCTTGAAGATTAACAATCTACAAGGCATTTTTTATTTTCAAGATTCTATTGATGTTGATCCCTCAATAAATCGTTTACCGTTTTAACTGGGTTAAAGGTCAAAATGGGAACTTCCATAAAAATGGTAATCCAATTGGCCATAGCACCATTCCATAAACCAGGTAGTTCTTGAGCTTTTAGGTCTTTACCATTTTTCGATTTTAATGAGATAAATCCCGTTTTTTCATCAATAAACTCAGTTAAGTCAAATTTATCACCTCTAAAATCTTTAATACCACAAACCAAGTCAACAGGGTTAAAGTGGGTCGCCCTTTTCACAATGTCTGCTTGGTCTTTTTGAGTAAAATCAATTTGCGAGGATTCTACTATTTGAAGACTTTTCTTTCCTTCTTCATCTAGTGTCACAAAAGGACCACCGCCAGGTTCACCTTCATTTTTCACCATGCCACAAACTCTAATTGGGCGATTGAATTGCTCGAACAACCAATCCATTTGCTCCATGATATCCATGGCTTTCATATAGTTGGGGACTTCAATAAAGAGCTCTGTGGCCATAAACTCGTACATCTCATTCAACTCTTCTTGGCTAAGGTTTCCATCTTCTAAATCACACAAATAGTCGAAAACTTTCTCCTGCAGACTCCTCAAATAACTACCTATGAGTTTTTTATACTTAAAAGTAGTCGACTTTAATCTATCTGGAACAATATTGTCTATATTCTTCACATAAACGATGTCGGCATCAATTTCATTTAGGTTCTCTATTAATGCTCCATGTCCACCTGGACGAAATAAGATACTATCGTCCTCTTCTCTGAATGGCTCGTTTTCTGGTGTAACAGAAATGGTATCCGTAGATGGTTTTTGTTGCGAGAATTTAATATCAAATTGAACATCATAATCTTGTTCGTATTTATCTTTAACCTGGGCTATGGTTTTTTCGAATTTTGTTTGATGTTCAGGCGAAACTGTAAAATGCAAAGCGGCAATTCCATCTTTGTTCTTTCCATAAACAGCAGCTTCTACCAAGTGTTCTTCAATGGCAAAACGATTGGCATCGTCATAATGATGAAACTTCAAAAGGCCTTTGGGTAATGCTGCATATCCTAATCCTTTATCTTGGAGGAGGTATTCTAAAATAACTCCGTAGTTTTCTTTTTCAATTTCTTCTTCAAGATTTAATCTATTTTGAGTTAGAACAGTTTTTAAGTCCTCATAAAAAGCAAATTCTTGTATATGTTCAAAGAAATAAAACACAGAATTGAATCCTTTATCTTTTTCAAATAAAGCTTTTCCTTCTTCATTAATCTGGTATTTCTCCGCAAATTCGAATAAATGCTTAAACATTCGGCTTGCGGCACCCGAAGCAGGAACGAACTTGATCACTTGGTTTCCATCAAAGTTGGACTCAAATTCATCTAAATATTTCTTTTCTTCTTCTTCGTTTAGAGCTTTAAGGCCATATTCTTTAGTTGCTGCAGCGGAAAGTTGCATAAAAGGGAAGCCAGACTTGAACTTATTGATTTGTTCGATAACTTTTTCTTGGCTGATTCCCTTGTTTTTAAACTGGTTTAGGTCTTTTTCGGTGAACATAGGTTGTATATTGAAAATTGTTTATTCAAATTTAAGAATATTTTGATGATTATGACGCTAGATCATAAAAATTTAATATTTTTGCAGCCCTCATTAGATTGCCCAGGTGGTGAAATTGGTAGACACGCCAGCTTGAGGGGCTGGTGCTCGCAAGGGCGTGTAAGTTCGAATCTTATTCTGGGCACATCATTTTAAAAAAGCTTCAACATTAGTTGAGGCTTTTTTTGTGTGATAAAGACCCAGCTTAATTCAATTCAAGTACTCTGAGCATGATAGGCATTGGTATGCTCCATTTAAAATGCCTAAGTATTCATCATGATGCAAGATTTATGTCTCAAATAAAGAGAATCAAATCTAAATTTATGCTGGATTTTACAAAAAGTTTTTTTTATCTTCGAATAGACAATTATTAACCTTAATAAATTAAATATGAAACCAGTAAAAAGTATTAGCATTTTGAAAATTTCCTTACCTTTTATCGTCTTGATATTTTTATTTTCATGCAAAAAAGAGGATACCACTCCAGTCGAAACTGTGGTAGCTACAGATTATTCAAAATCTGCTCACTGGTTATCTATACCATCAACACTTAAACCGGTCGACATTTTTTACTATTACCCTACCTCATGGAAGAAGAATAATGAAAGCGACCCTATTATTTGTGAAATCGACAATCCCAGCATGCTTATAGGCGCTCCATCTGCGTTTGGCAGACAGGCTACTGCATTTGAAACAGCAGGTAATGTTTACGCTCCATTTTATAGGCAGGATGATGCTGCAACAACTGTACTTTTGCCCTCTGAAGAACAGGCTAAAATAGTAGGAGGTATCCCCACCATGGATGCCATTGCAGCTTTCGACTATTACATCAAACACTTTAACAATGGGCGACCTTATATTTTGGTCGGGCATTCGCAAGGAGCCATCGTGCTTAGTAATCTTTTATCAAGTTATATGAAAGAAAATCCAATAGCATACGAGAATATGATTGCCGCCTATGTGATTGGCTGGCCCATTACTGCGGACTATATTGCCCAAAACCCACATTTGAAATATGCTGAAGGACCCGATGATACGGGAGTGATCATTTCGTATAACACACAGTCACCTAATATGAGCAGTGTCAATCCCTTATTGGATGGGAAGATAGGTATTGTGATAAACCCTATCACGTGGACAAGAGACGAAACTCTTGCTACTGTTGAAGAAGGGCTCGGTTCGTATATGCCTGATGCGAATCTGGTTCTTGGATATGTTCCTCAATTCGCTGATGCGCGTGTAAATATTGCAAAAGGTGTTTTGGAGTGCTCTACTGCTGATGATAATGATTTGGTTACTTATTTAGTTTCCATGAATGGATTTCCCGAAGGGGTTTATCATTCATTTGACATCCCATTCTATTACTATAACCTCAGACAAAATGCGGAAAATCGGGCAAGTATATTCTTAAGTAACAAGGTTTTGTTGTAATAATCTCAGGGATCTTTTTACATTTGTTCAAAATCAAATTCATCGCAGCTTTTTGGAAGGCATATATAGCTATGTATTGTAATAAGGCAATTAAATGAATGAGTTATAATTCATGAAAATTTTCTCCTTCCTTTGCTTTGGGTCAAATTAATTGTTCAAGCACGGCTAATTCCTAAATTGATGTACAACAGCTTGTGTAATATAAGTGCAGGAAATCTATATTATTTGTTTAGCTCATTTTCGTATTTTCAGAACAAAAAAAACCAACAAATTCACACCTTCTATTACACTATTAACAGAAAATCATCATATTGTTAATAAATTTATCTTTGATTTTATAAATAACTGAATATTTTTGCAAAATTAAAATGTATAAATATTCAATTTATGTCGACCAAATCAGAAAGACTTCTAACCATTAGGAAGATTATCAATACCAATAAGATACATCGCCAAGAGGAATTGTTATCCTTGTTGGTTAATAGAGGACATGATACCACTCAAGCCACTCTTTCTCGCGATTTAAGAGAATTAAAGGTAGGGAAGATTCATGATGCACATTATGGCAGTATTTATTTTATTCCAGAAGAAGTGAAACTTAGTGATGATGAATCAAGACCTTCATTACATGGAATTATTTCTTTTGAAATTTCAGGACAAATGGCTGTTTTAAAGACACAGCCAGGTTTTGCCAATAGTGTTGCTGTTAAAATTGATGAGAAAGCTTACGCCATATTTCTAGGGACTATTGCCGGAAATGATACAATACTAATGATGATAAAAGAAGGGGTGGAAAAACAGAAAGTCTTGGATGATCTGGGTCCAGATTTCCCTGAATTATTAGAAATTTTAATTTAATTGCGCTCCCCGTCATTTTTGTCGGGGATTTTTTTTGCTATGATGAGAAAACAAAATATAAAATTAGTTCTTGAGGATGGTCAAGAATTTAAAGGTTACCAGTTTGGATATTCCAAATCTACTGCTGGAGAGTTGGTGTTTAATACTGCCATGACAGGTTATCCTGAAAGTTTAAGCGATCCCTCGTATAGAGGGCAAATACTAGTGGCTACTTTTCCTTTAATAGGAAATTATGGAGTGCCAATATCGGATAGGAAAAACGAGATGCTAGCGTTTTATGAGTCCAACGAGATTCATATCCAAGCCTTGGTGATTTCCCAGTATTCCGAGGATTTTAGCCACTGGAATGCCAACAAAAGTTTACACGATTGGATGGTAGAAAATGAAATTCCTGGGATTTATGGAGTAGATACTCGAAAAATTACTCAAATCATTAGAGATAATGGAAGTATGAAAGCAAAAATACTGATTGATGAAGAGGATGTAGATTTTGTGGAAACCGAAAAGATTCATTGGGTGGATCAGGTTAGTATTAAAGAAAAGAAAGTTTATGGCGATGGGGATTTGAAGATACTACTGTTAGACTGTGGGGTGAAAAATAATATAATCAGGCGATTGATAGAAAATGGTGCTACAGTGATTCGGGTTCCTTGGGATTATCCTTTTCTTAATGAAGACTTTGATGGTTTATTTATTTCAAACGGCCCTGGAGACCCCACTCAATGTGCCATTACCATCGAGCACCTTAGAGCTGCTATGGAATTGGAAAAACCCATATTCGGGATTTGTTTAGGACATCAGCTTTTGGCGTTGGCTGGAGGCGCAACAACTTATAAGCTAAAGTTTGGGCACCGTAGTCATAATCAACCCGTTTTATATCAACCTACTCAAAAGGCTTATATCACTTCGCAAAATCATGGTTATGCTGTTGATGAAACCAGTTTAGGCAAAGAATGGGAACCTACATTTAAGAATCTTAATGATGATACTAATGAAGGGTTGCGTCATGTATTCAAGCCCATTTTTAGTACTCAGTTTCATCCTGAAGCTAGTGGTGGTCCTACCGATACCGACTTTTTATTCGATGATTTTATAGAAATGGTTAAAATGAAGAAATATGCAAAATAAACCAAAGAAAGTATTATTGCTCGGTTCAGGAGCATTAAAAATAGGGGAAGCTGGAGAGTTTGACTATAGTGGTTCTCAGGCATTGAAGGCATTAAAAGAGGAATCTGTTTATACCATTTTAATAAACCCCAATATTGCTACCGTTCAAACTACTGAAAATTTAGCCAATAAGGTTTATCTTCTGCCAGTAACTACTCATTTTGTAGAGCGAATCATAAAAAAAGAAAGACCTGATGCTATCTTGCTTTCTTTTGGTGGTCAGACTGCATTAAATTGTGGAATAGAACTGCAAGAACAAGGCATACTCGAAAAATATAGGGTTCAGGTTTTGGGCACTCCAGTTTCTGCCATCCAAATAACTGAAGATAGACAACTCTTTGCCGATTTGCTTCGTTCCATTGATGTGGATACTCCAAAAAGCATTTCTGCAACAACTATGGAGGAGGCTTTTGAGGCAGCTAAAACAGTAGGGTTTCCAATCATTGTGAGGGCTGCTTTTACTTTGGGTGGACAAGGAAGTGGATTTTGTAAAAATGAGAAAGAATTAAAAGAATTGGCACAAACGGCTTTCTCCTTTTCCGATCAGATTTTAATTGAGGAATCTTTAAAAGGTTGGAAAGAAGTAGAATACGAAGTGGTTAGAGATAGATTCGATAATTGTATTACGGTTTGTAATATGGAAAACTTCGATCCTTTAGGGATTCATACAGGAGAAAGTATTGTGGTAGCTCCATCACAGACGCTCAGTAATTCTGAATATCATTTACTTCGTGAGGTTTCTATTAAAATTATTCGAAAAGTAGGGGTAGTTGGGGAGTGTAATGTTCAGTTTGCTTTGGACCCTCATTCTGAAGAATACCGAGTGATTGAAGTGAATGCTCGTTTGTCTCGTTCTTCTGCTTTGGCAAGTAAAGCTACAGGATATCCATTGGCTTTTGTAGCTGCTAAATTAGGATTGGGTTATGGTTTGCATCAGATTAAAAACTCAATTACTAAAACGACTACTGCTTTTTTTGAACCAGCATTAGACTATGTGATTTGTAAACTCCCTCGCTGGGACTTGGCTAAGTTTACAGGGGTCAGTCGGGATTTAGGCTCCTCTATGAAAAGTGTGGGCGAGGTGATGGCCATTGGTAGAAGTTTTGAGGAGGCTATCCAAAAAGGCTTGAGGATGATAGGAATGGGCATGCATGGTTTCACAGGAAATCATACCCGTCTTGATGGTGATTTGAAGGACAAGTTGAACAAGCCCACCGATTTGAGAATTTTTTATGTGGCTGAGGCATTATTGCAGGGAATGAGTGTGCAGGAAATTCATCAATTAACGGGCATCGATAAATGGTTTTTAGCTCATCTAAATAATATCATTCAGAAAGAAAAACAATTGGCTACTTTGTGTTCTCTGAATGAAATGACTTATGAAGAAATGAAACAGGCCAAGCAATTGGGTTTCTCTGATTTTCAATTGGCAAGAATAGTTATGAAGTCAAGTAATGAAACCATTGACGATGATTTGTTAAAAGTAAGAGCTTATAGAAAGAGTTTAGGTGTTACGCCTTTTGTAAAGCAAATAGATACACTAGCGGCTGAATTTCCAGCCCAAACCAATTATTTATATCTCACTTATCATGGCGATTTTCATGATATAGAATTTGAAAACGATGATAAATCGGTTGTTGTTTTAGGTTCTGGAGCCTATAGGATTGGAAGCAGTGTAGAATTTGATTGGGCGGGTGTAAATACCGTGGAGAGTTTAAAAAAGAATGGATATAGAGGCGTCATTATCAACTTTAATCCAGAAACGGTAAGTACGGATTATGATATTTCTGATCGCTTATTCTTTGAGGAGCTCAGTTTAGAAAGAGTTTTGGATATTGTAGATTTAGAGAATCCCCATGGAGTTATTGTGTCCGTTGGTGGGCAGATTCCCAATACTTTGGCTCCTCGTCTGGCACAACAGGAGGTTCCTATCCTTGGAACGTCACCTGAAAGTATCGATAGGGCAGAAGACCGTTTTAAATTCTCTGGTATGCTCGATAAGCTAGAGATAGACCAGCCGCGATGGAAAGAATTAGCAGGTATGGATGAAATCTCTGAATTCGCTAATGAAGTTGGTTTTCCTGTTCTTATTCGTCCTTCTTATGTTTTGTCGGGTGCAGCAATGAATGTGGTTTCTAATCATGAAGAACTCCATCATTATTTAAAAGTAGCTGCAAATGTGTCGAAGAAACACCCAGTGGTGGTCTCTGAATTTATGACCAATAGTAAAGAAATAGAATTTGATGCTGTGGCCCAAAATGGAGATGTGAAATTATATGCCATCTCTGAGCATGTTGAGTTTGCTGGAGTGCATTCAGGTGATGCTACTTTGGTTTTTCCTCCTCAAAAAGTATATTTTGAAACCATCAGAAGAATTAAAAAAGTATCTCGCCAGATTGCCAAAGAGCTCAATATCTCTGGCCCATTCAATATTCAATTCTTGGCACGAGATAATTTTATTAAAGTAATAGAATGTAATTTACGTGCCTCGAGGAGCTTTCCATTTGTAAGTAAAGTGTTAAATGAGAATTTCATTGATTTAGCCACAAGAGTAATGATTGGTCAAGAAGTAGAGAAGCCTGAAAAGTCAATTTTTGATATCGACCACATCGGGATAAAAGCTTCTCAGTTTTCGTTTTCTCGTTTAACTCATGCCGACCCTATTTTGGGAGTAGATATGTCCTCAACTGGTGAAGTGGGTTGTATTGGGGATAATTATTATGAGGCAGTTCTAAAAGCTATGTTATCTGTGGGATATCATGTTCCTAAGAAAGGAGTTTTGATATCCTCTGGTGATGCTCGAAGTAAAGTGGAGCTTCTACAGTCTAGCAAAATGATGGAGAAAAGAGGCTTGAAGTTATATGCTACTCCCGGAACCCATGATTACTTAAAATCCAATGGAGTTGCTTCGGAAAAGGTGTTTTGGCCAGATGATAGTCGTAGTCCAAATGCTCTTAATCTATTACAAGAAAAGCTAGTTGATTTGGTTGTAAATATCCCCAAGGATTTAAGCTCTGAAGAACTTAATAATGACTATACCATTAGGAGGAATGCGGTGGATAGAAATATTCCAATAGTAACCAATGCCCGTTTGGCTTCTGCTTTTATTGTTTCTTTTTGTTCCATAGAAATTGAAGATTTGGCCATGAAGAGCATGGGGGAATATGAAATAGTGAGGTAGTCCTTTTAGAATGTTTGGTTCCATTGAAAACCATCTTTACCCTAATCCAATGGGGAGTTGGTTTTCGGTGGTGATAAGCTAGGAAACATTTTTTTTTCGCTCTTTTTTAGGGTTTTGGGCAAATTAAAAGTATTCAAGCTATCGTGCTTTTGAGTTTTTGATAGTTTTCTTTCATTAAAATACTCCATCATTAATTGTTATTACCCTTTTTTTTATAACAAGATTATGCATAAATAGCCCTTATTCTATTACAATATTTGTTATAAACAGCCTTTGTATTATAACAAAGTATATCGTATATTTGTGTTTTATTGTTGAATATGAGTGTGATATAAAGTGATGGAGTATATTAGGGAAATATCGAAGTATTTAGATGAATGGAGAGGGAGTAAATATAGAAAGCCTTTAGTGTTGCGAGGTGCGCGACAAGTTGGGAAAACAACACTCGTTCGGCAATTCTCTAAAAAGTTTAAATATAGTATCTTACTAAATTTAGAAACCACTATTGATTTGTCTTATTTTCAGGATTATAAGGGTGCAAAAGAGATTTTAGAAGTGTTATTGGCAAAGCATCAGATTCCTTCTGATGGAGTAAAAGATACCTTGCTGTTCATTGATGAAATACAGGAATCTCCTTTTGCAATACAATTACTTCGTTATTTCTATGAGTTTTTTCCTGATTTATGTGTTATTGCAGCTGGTTCTTTATTGGAATTTGCTGTTCGCAAGGTAAGGAGCATGCCTGTTGGAAGAGTTGAATACTTGTATATTTATCCTTTGAATTTCTCAGAATATCTACTAGCTAAAGGTGAGAAAGCAGCGTGGGAGGCTTTTAACGAGGTTCCTATTCGACCTGTGTTTCATCCTTATTTATTGGAATTATTTAAGCGATATGCCGTAATTGGAGGCTTACCAGAAACTGTGAAGTTGGATATTGAAAAGAATAATCTTTCCGATTTATCAAAAGTATATGAAAGCATCTGGCAATCTTATATTGAAGATGTAGAGAAGTATTCCACTAACCAAACTGATAGAGAAGTTATTTCATATATTATCCAAAATGCGCCTGTGTTTATTGATCAACGAGTGAAATTTCAAAACTTTGGTGGCTCTGAATATCGGTCTAGAGAAGTAAGGGCGGCATTTTCTAAGCTTGAAAAGGCTAAGGTGATTAGGCTCATTAGGCCGGTAACAGAGGTGGAGTTTCCAGCTCTACCGAATCTAAAAAAAACGCCTAGGCTTCAGTTTGTGGATTCTGGTTTGGTAAATGATGCTTTGGGAATTCAGACAGAACTTATGGGTTTTGACGATTTGAGTAATTCCTATAGAGGAGCTTTGATTCCCCATATAATCACTCAAGAATTGTTATCATTAAATGTGAGCAAAAATCGACAACCTAACTTCTGGGTTCGGGAGAAAAATCAATCTTCTGCAGAAGTTGATCTTATACATGCTTATAGAATGAAATTGATCCCGATTGAGATTAAATCTGGTCCAAAAGGAACACTGAAGTCCCTACATCAGTTTATTGACATGGCTTCACATATATATGCTGTACGGGTTTATGGAGGTAAATTTACCATTGAGGTTAATAAAACGGCAACTGGGAAAAAGTATTTGTTAATGAACTTACCTTATTATTTAGGTTCTAAAATTCCAGCGTATATTGCTTATTTTGTTGATAATTATAGGCTTAGTGATGATGAGAGCTCTGCTATATATGAGGAGTATGTTATTCCTCCTGCTTTGGTAAAAGAGGGTTATGTTAGCCCTTATAAATCAAAAAAGAGCATTTTTGAAGAAGACGAAACTTCGTTTGCAGAGATAAAGAATGAGGGAGTAATCGTTTGGCCTCCTGAGATTGATTCTAAAACTGACAAAGTAAAAACGATACTTTCTTTAGTGCTTCAGATTATTAGATCAGAAAATGGGATTCGAGCCAATATTCTTGCCCTCCGAATTGGGAAATCTATTGCGACTACTGAACGCTATATTAAGCTACTGAGAACTAATGGTCTAATTGAGTTTGTTGGCGCTCCCAAAATAGGTGGATATTACCTTATGGATTAAATCGGTCTTATCTTTTTATTCCACAAAAGACTCGAAAAAGTCCCAAAAGACACGAAGAAAAAGGTGTTCCATTCTTCACCACTTTGTGTTTTTTGTGATTCCTTGGTGGAACTTCGTGTAACAGTTTCTACATTGACTTGTTAGACAAACTTATACGAAATATAGAAGATAATTTTATTGATTTTGGAATAAAAAATAGCAAACACATCTCTGATTGATTATATTGTAATCTGAAAAATGATTAAAATATAGCCAAAATGTATTTAAATGTTCATAGCTATTATAGTATGCGATATGGTACCATTCCTGTGGAGGCTTTGGTGCGTAAGGCTAAAGCTATGGGGCTACCGAAATTGGTTCTGACGGATATTAATAATACAACAGGAATTCTCGATTTTGTAAAGTTAACAAAGGAGGAGGGTATTCAGCCAGTGGGTGGTGTGGATGTGAGAAATGGGGATTCGAGTTTATATATTTTGATAGCAAAAAATAATAGCGGTTTTTTTGAGATCAATCACTTTTTAAGTGAACATCATCTTGCTAAATCCGAATATCCCGTTGAGGCGCCTTCTTTTAAAGAAGTATTTGTGATTTATCCTCTAGAGGCTTGCCCCAAACGAGAACTGATGGAGTATGAACGAGTGGGGATTCGGCCTAGGCAGTTGTTGTCTTTATTTACTCACGAGCTGTCTCGTTATGCTGCTCATCTCGTCATCCTTCAATCGGTCAGCTTTCAGAATGCTAAATATTACGAGCTTCATCAGCATTTACGGGCTATTCAGCATAATGTCCTCTTCTCTCGCCTTCAAGACAGCTTTTTAGGTCACGCTGAGGATTTGTTTGTGAGTCGCGAATACCTTCAGAAGAAATATGAGCAACATCAGCAGATTATAGTAAACACGGAGCGTTTGTTGGCTTTATGTCATCTTGATTTCGACTTCTCCACCATTAAAAATAAAGCCACTTTTACCGGAGACAAAGAGGACGATCGTATCTTTCTAGAGAAGCTCAGCCTCGATGGTTTTAAGTATCGCTATCCAAATGCAGGCATGAAAGTTCAAAAACGATTGAAGCATGAATTAAAAATTATTCATGAGCTGGGTTTTTCGGCTTATTTCCTCATTACCTGGGATGTGATTCGCTATTCCATGGCCAGAGGATTCTATCATGTGGGACGTGGGAGTGGAGCCAATAGTTTGGTAGCTTATTGTTTGAAAATCACAGATGTGGATCCCATTGAACTGGATTTGTATTTCGAACGTTTTTTAAATCCCAAGAGAACTTCTCCTCCCGATTTTGATATCGATTATTCCTGGAAAGAGCGCGACGAGGTGATTGATTATATTTTTAAAAGATATGGGCGAGAGCATACAGCTTTGCTAGGAACCATCACTACCTTTAAAGGGAAATCCATTTATAGAGAACTGGGAAAAGTTTATGGTTTGCCTAAGGAAGAAATAGACAGGTTGGTGAAATATCCTGAACAGGAATTGAATAAAAATGAAATCACTTCGAAGATTGCTTCTATCGCTAAATTAATGATGGGATATCCCAATATGAGAAGCATTCATGCGGGAGGAATATTGATTAGTGAAGAGCCTATCAATAATTTTGGAGCTTTGGACTTGCCACCTAAAAACTTTCCAACCATCCAGTGGGATATGTATGTGGCCGAAAGCATGGGCTTTGAAAAGTTGGACATTTTAAGTCAGCGCGGGATTGGGCATATTAAAGAAGCTGTCGATATTATTCTGGAAAATCAGAAGAGGGTGGTGGATGTACATGCCATTCAGGAATTCAAACAGGATCCTGCCATTATGGAGACCCTAAGAAAGGGGGAGACCATTGGCTGTTTTTATGTGGAAAGCCCGGCCATGCGGCAGTTATTGAAAAAACTCAAATGCAGCGACTATTTAACTTTGGTAGCTGCCAGTTCTATCATTAGACCGGGTGTGGCGCGTTCGGGAATGATGAAGGAATATATTCAACGCTTTCACAAGCCCGATGGTTTTGAATATCTACATCCGGTGATGAAGGAGCAATTAGAGGAAACCTATGGAGTGATGGTGTATCAGGAGGATGTATTGAAGGTTTGTCATCATTTTGCAGGTTTAGATATGGCCGATGCCGATGTTTTGAGGAGGGCCATGAGTGGAAAATATCGTAGTAAGAAAGAATTCCAGAAGATTATAGATAAGTTCTTTAGCAATTGTGCCAAACGAGGATATTCGGAGAGTTTGACCAAAGAGGTTTGGCGACAGATTGAGTCTTTTGCAGGTTATTCATTTTCAAAGGCACATTCGGCATCGTATGCCGTAGAGAGTTATCAGAGTTTATTTCTCAAAAGTCATTATCCATTGGAGTTTATCACTGCGGTAATTAATAATTTTGGTGGCTTTTATTCTTCTTGGCTCTATTTTAATGAAGCTCGTGTTTTAGGTGCTGAGTTGGAGTTGCCATGTGCAAATAATAGTCGCTATAAAACACGTTTGCAAGGGAAGACCATTTATGTGGGTTTTATTCATGTACAGGGTTTGGAGCGCAAGTTGGCTTTTGAGTTGGAGCGCAATAGAGAAGAATTTGGTCCTTACCAAGATTTAGCGGATTTTGTGGGACGGGTTCATGTGGGAATTGAGATGATTGTGCTGCTGATAAGGGTTGGAGCTTTCCGATTTACCAAAAAAATTAAAGCAGAACTGCTGTGGGAGGTACATATGCTATTGGGCAAAAAGCAGCCCAGAAACCAAATAGAAAGTCTGTTTAAACCTGCTGTAAATCATTATCGCTTGCCACAATTCACCCACGAAAATGTAGAGGATGCCTACGATGAAATTGAGCTCATCGGTTTTCCTTTGACCATGTCTTTCTTCGATTTGCTGCAGACCAATTACCGAGGAGTTGTGAAATCCCCGGACTTGTCCAGCTATCTTGGTCAAAAAATACGAATGCTTGGACAGCTAGTCACCATAAAATATGTGAAGACCATTAAACAAGAATATATGAATTTTGGAACTTTCCTCGATTTTGAGGGACGATTTTTCGATACCGTACATTTTCCTAATTCCTTGAAATTCTATCCATTTAGAGGCGATGGTATGTATCTGATTCTAGGAAAGGTGGTTCAGGAATTTGGTTTTGCCAGCATAGAAGTGGAAAAGATGGCCAAGATGCCTTTAACATCAGATCCTCGGGCGGTAGATTAATTCAGCTTTTTTAAGAATAAATTGGGCAGGAGAGAAAGAAACAAGTATGTATATTTGTGCATCATGAAAATGATTAAATAAAATACGATAAACCAATGACAACAAAGATTCCCTTAGAATTAATAGACTTAAATGGTGATGGCTTTCATTTAGCTATGACTGTAGAAGTGAATGGAGTGAAATTGAGGATGATATTAGATACTGGCGCATCCCGAACCGTATTTGATGTGAATAGGATAGATAGTTTTGTTCAGAACCCAGAAATGGAGCTTAACGAGCAATTAAGTACGGGATTGGGAACTAACGATATGCAGAGCAATATCCTTCAAATAGATTCCTTTGTGATTGGTGAGCTGAGGATTCAAGAGTATTCAACTGTAGCCATCGATATGGTTCATATCAATCAAACTTATGAGATTTTGGAAATGCCATTGATTGATGGAGTATTAGGAAGTGATATTTTGCATGAATTTCAAGCCAAGATAGATTATAAGACCAAAGAATTGACTTTGAAATTCCATAAGAGAAAGTATCCACCTCTTCAGCATTAATGAAGGCTCGATTATTAGGGTAGTCATCAAATGTTGACCAAGCCTAAGAAAGAAGTTAAGTTTTATAGCCGAGTGGTAAATAGGAGCATATAGGTTTAGCAATTTACACTAAGGTTTTTTATATTTGTGCAATGGCAAAAAAGGTTCAAAAGTCACAATTTAGGTTTCGGCCCATTTTGTGGGTTAATTATGTTTTCATAGTCTTGTTGCTGCTGACCAACTTAAGTACAGTGGTGGCACCTGATCTGTTTTGGCCCATTTCTATTCTGGGACTCAGTTTTCCCGTATTACTTATTTTTAACTTCTTGTTTTTCATCCTCTGGCTTTTGCTTTGGAAGCGCTATATGTTCTATTCGCTTTTAGTCATGCTTATGAGCTATGCCCTTGTTTTAGATCATTTTCAGTTTTTCAATGAAAGTACAATTGCCGATTCAAAAGCCTCCTCTTTTGCGATCCTCTCCTTTAATGCTCGAAACTTGAGTAATAATAACTTAAGCGTTGGTGATAAGTCGATTAGAAATGAAATAGCTGGATATGTAGAAAGTCAGAATGCAGATTTGATTTGCTTTCAAGAATTTCAATCTTACCCAACCAAAGGCGTAAATTCTGTTGAAGATTATAAGAAAAAGCTTCAAAGACCTCATGTTTTTAGTGCTCCATATCTGAAGAAAAACAATCATCAGTTTTTAGACCTTTTGGTGATGTACTCTAAGTATACCATCAAGAACTCGAAGACTTTTTATATGGATGGAAAGATTTATGGATTTTATGTGGATCTTGAAATTGAGAATGAGATGATTCGACTGTTTAACCTTCATTTGGAATCTAATCATTTCAACAAAAATGATTATGATATCTTTAGCGATAAGGAAGTGAATTTAAATCAGAAAAAAAGAAACCAAGTGGTATTATTAGTTCAGAAGTTGAAGAAATACAGTGTAAAAAGATCCTATCAAGCTCGAACCATAAGAACAGAAATAGAAGATAGCCCTTATCCTGTAATTGTTGCTGGTGATTTTAATGATACACCAGCATCCTATATCTATCATCATATTCGACAAGATTTGTTAGATGCTTTTAAGCTAAAAGGGAGCGGTTACTCCAATACGTATAATGGTAATCTTCCACCCATGCGAATTGACTTTATGCTTTTCGATCCACAAATGAAAATACATGATTATCAGGTTTTGAAACCTGATTTATCCGATCACTATCCAATACTCACTCATTTTACTATTCAATAATGGAATTTAAACTAACCGCTGCATTTAAACCCACAGGAGATCAACCTGAAGCCATTAAACAATTGACCAAGGGAGTGATAGACGAAGAGCCCTATCAGGTTTTATTGGGAGTTACAGGATCTGGAAAAACTTATACTGTTGCCAATGTCATTCAAAATTTGAATAGACCAACCTTAATTTTATCACATAATAAAACTTTGGCGGCTCAGTTATATTCAGAGTTTAAGCAATTCTTTCCTGAAAATGCAGTGGAATATTTTGTGAGTTATTACGATTATTATCAGCCAGAGGCTTTTTTGCCCACTACCAATACGTATATAGAAAAAGATTTGAGTATTAACGATGAAATTGAAAAGCTAAGATTGAGTACCACCAGTTCTTTATTGAGTGGCAGACGAGATGTTATCGTAGTAAGTTCTGTATCTTGTATTTATGGTTTGGGGAATCCCGAAGATTTTACAAGTAATGTGATTGAATTAAGAGTTGGAGATATCATAAATAGAGATGCTTTTTTGAGGAGGTTAGTGGATAGTCTTTACTCTAGAAGTGAGGTGGCTTTCGAGAGAAGTAATTTTCGAGTAAAAGGGGATACGGTTGATGTTTTTCCGGCATATGCCGATAGAGCCTACCGTATTAGCTTTTGGGGCGATGAGATTGAAGGTTTGGAAATTATTGATCCTATAAGTGGTTATTCAGAACAAAAGCTTGATGAATTGACTATTTATCCAGCGACCATTTTTGTCACCACAAAAGATAAACTCAACGATTCTATAAAAAACATACAGCTAGATTTGGGTAAGCAGATGAGCTTCTTTCAAGAAAACGGTAGTGGACTTGAGGCCAAAAGACTAGAGGATAGAGTAAGTTATGATGTGGAGATGCTAAAGGAATTAGGCTATTGTTCAGGAATAGAGAACTATTCTCGTTATTTTGATGGCAGGAAACCTGGTTCAAGACCATTTTGTTTACTCGATTATTTTCCAGATGATTATTTAATGGTGATTGATGAATCTCATGTGACTATTCCCCAGCTGAGAGCCATGTATGGAGGAGACAGATCGAGAAAGCAAACCCTTGTGGAATATGGTTTTCGTTTACCAAGCGCTATGGACAATAGACCATTGAAGTTCGACGAGTTTGAGAGTTTGGTGAATCAGATGATTTATGTGAGTGCTACGCCAGCAGATTATGAACTGCAACAATCAGAGGGTGTTATTGTGGAGCAATTGATTCGTCCTACGGGTTTATTAGACCCTCCTATAGAGATTCGCCCAAGTATGAATCAGATTGATGATTTGCTAGACGAGATTGATAGCATTGTAAAAAAGAATGAGCGAGTTTTGGTCACAACTTTAACCAAGCGAATGGCTGAGGAGCTCACCAAATACTTGTTAAACCTAAATATCCCAACCTCCTATATTCACTCCGATGTGGATACTTTAGAACGAGTGGAGATTATGCAAATGCTAAGAAGAGGAGATATTGATGTATTGGTAGGAGTGAACCTTTTGAGAGAAGGGTTGGACTTGCCGGAAGTGTCTCTCGTAGCCATCCTAGATGCTGATAAAGAAGGGTTTTTAAGATCGGAACGTTCCTTAACTCAAACAGCAGGTAGAGCAGCTAGAAATGTGAATTCAAAGGTAATCATGTATGCTGATAAAATAACCGAGAGCATGCGGAAAACCATAGAGGAGACTGAGCGCAGGAGAGAGGTTCAGGTAGCCTATAATACCAAGCACGGAATTATTCCAACTCAAATTATTAAGCCATTGGAAAATGCTTTAGGTAATGTGATGGGTAAGAACTCAGGACCCAATCCGTATTTCGAATCAAATCTAAAAAGTGGAATAGCAGCCGATCCTGTAATAGAATATATGTCAAAAGATCAATTGAAAAAAGCAATAGCCAAAATCCAAAAAGAAATGAAGAAAGTGGTGAAGGATTTGGATTTCGTGGAAGCTGCTCGTTTGAGAGATGAAATGATGGTATTAGAAGAAAAGTTAAAAAAAACTGGAGGTTAAGTATAAAAAATTAATGTGTTTACCAAGGATATTTGGCGTAAATTGGCCATCAAATAATCCTTGGAAAACTGGAAAAAAAAAGATATATTTGTAATAGACATCAGCAATAATCTAGGAGAATAGAGCTTTTGCTAACAATTATTATAAAAACAATTGGGGATGAAAAACAGAATAATTGCAATAGACGATGAGCAAAGCATCCGCTTTATTATCGAGAATACTTTCAAAAAAGACTTTGATATTTCTACTTTTAAGAACGGAGAAGAAGCGCTAGTTTCCATGCAGACAGGTGAGATTCCAGATTTAATCATTTGTGATATTGAGATGCCAGTTATGAATGGTTTCGAATTTATCAAACAAGTAAGAGCCAGTGGCTTTTTTGATGATATACCTTTGCTCATGCTTAGTGGAAAAGAAAACAGTGCCGATAGAATTAATTGTTTTGATTCGGGCGCTGATGATTATATCATTAAGCCATTTAATCCGAAAGAATTACTGGCACGAGTTAAAAGAAGGATGAAGACTATAGATGTACATACCTCAAGAAAAGGTCATTAATAACAACCAAAAACATGACTGAAACTGATAAAAACAAAGGTAGGTTGCTCTATATAGGTAGAAATTCCGAAACCATAGAATATTTACAATTACAACCAGAGGTCACTTTAATTATTAAAGAGAATGGCCTTGCTGCAATTAATTGGATTAATAATAATATTGATGAGTTTGATAGCCTTGATGCTATTTTCTGTTCACTCAATATTAAAGGAATGAATGCTTATGGTTTGCATAATCACATGCTATTTCATAATCTACTTAATAAAATTCCTTTTATTGTTATTGCGAGTAAATTTGAATTTCAGAGTCGAGAAGAGGCTTATGAATCAGGTGTAGATGATTATTATGCCATGCCGTTAGATATTGAAAGCCTGAAAATGCGTATCCGCTTTCTAAAAAAGTTTAAAGCATCTCACGATAAGATTAAGCAAGAGATTGCTTTGAAAGATTTTGAGACCCACCCTTATAAGACTCCTTTCATAAAGAGAAGCTTTGATGTGATTATGAGTGGAGGAGCCATTTTAGCGCTATCTCCTTTGTTAATTGGAGCCATGATAGCTATCAGATTGGAATCAAAAGGGAAAGTGTTTTATGCAAGTAAACGAGTCGGTGCAAATTTCCATGAGTTTGATTTTTATAAATTCCGATCTATGTATCCTGATGCAGACCAGAGATTAAAAGATGTTGCACATCTTAATCAATATAAAGAGGAGGATGTTGGAGATGAGTGTCCGAGGTGTAAATCCTTGCCTGCAGGGGTATTTTGTTCTCCAGTATTGAAGATGGATGACGGGTCGAATCTTTGTGAATATTTCTATTTGAAGCAAAAGAATGCCAAGGCAGCATTCTTGAAAATTGAA
Source organism: Lentimicrobium sp. S6 (assembly GCF_013166635.1). NCBI lineage: Bacteria > Pseudomonadati > Bacteroidota > Bacteroidia > Bacteroidales > Lentimicrobiaceae > Lentimicrobium > Lentimicrobium sp. S6. The sequence continues at coordinate 46,044 of NZ_JABKBZ010000030.1, forward strand.
AACGATCCAAGAATTACAAAAGTAGGTAAGTTCATCAGGAACACAAGTATAGATGAGTTACCTCAACTGATTAACATCCTCAAAGGCGATATGTCGGTTGTTGGAAACAGACCATTACCAGTTGGTGAAGCAAATGCTATCACCAAGTCGAAATGGGCAAGGAGATTTAAGGCCGCAGCAGGTTTAACTGGGTTGTGGCAAGTAGAGTTAAGAGGTAACGATGGAGTTATGTCAGAAGAGGAGCGTTTTGAGTTAGATAATACCTATGCTGAGAACAATTCATTCTGGGGCGATATCAACCTTATTTTTAGAACCTTTAAAATCTTCATACAGCGCGGTAGTGTTTAATTAACATTGGCTTTTTAATAAGTAGAAGCTAATGAATTGATAGGTATAAATACAATGTGTAGATTTGTTAGGAAGGAATTTAAAACATAGTTATCCATGGAATATTCTAATATATCATCATACATCAAAGGCATTCTGAAAATCGGAATGCTTTATGTTTGTTTACTCCCCTTAGTTTTATTAGGTCAAGGAGCTGGTGAAGCTGTAAACTTAGGTGAAGATGGTATTAATCCATTGACAGATGATATCACAAAAAAAATACCAACTTTAGAGGTGTTGATTGATTCGGCAATCTATAATTCTCATAAGTTAAAGTACTGGGATAAAGAAATTTCAATATCGGAATATGAACTGAAATCCACAAAAAGAGAATGGTCTAATTTTGTTTATTTGAATGGTGAGGTTAAAGAGGGGAGTTGGACAAGTTTGGTTTTTATTGAAGATCAGTTGGGGAATGAAGTAGGAACTTTAGGAACTACAAATCAAACTAGATATTCTGTTGGGGTATCCATGAGACTTCCAGTTTATAATGTTTTAGATTATGGAAACAGAGCGAAATTGGCTAAGATGAAGATTGAAAGTAATATGGAGAAAAAGCTTGACGATCAAAAAACAATTCGTGCAGAAGTGATTAATTTATACAATGAGCTTATTATTCAGCAGAATATGCTGAAATTAGATATTGATAATATTGACTTTTCAACCTTAACATCAGAAATGGCTCAAAGGGAATTTCAAGATGGAAAGATAAGTTTGGCTGATATGTCACGAGTTCAAGATAATCTGGCAAGAGCTAGATATCGCTACGTAAGAACAAAAATTGGATTTATAAATGCATATGTCATGTTGCAAGAGATAACAGGCATAAAGTTTGCAGAACTAAATAACTGGGAATAATGACTATTATTCAATTTCTTAAATTACTAAAGAAGAATATATTAATTCTTTTGATGGTGCCAACAATTTTGGCTTCATTGGTGTTTTATGCAACAAGAAATGAGGTCAAAAACTATTCTTCCAATGCAACTGTATATACTGGAGTTGGTAGTGGTTTATCAATTGATAATCCGAATTCATCTCGATTGGATTATTTTGGTTCAAAGATGGAATTTGATAATATACTTAATTTATTTAAAGCCAGAGAAACACAAAAGGACGTACTGATTCGCTTATTTGCACAAGGGTTAATCCTAGATTCTTGGGATCCTCAATTTATCTCACGAGTAAATTACAAGAAACTTCATGATAAAACCCCTCAGTATATTAAAGATTTGGTTAGGAAAAATCATGATACGGCAAGTATAAAAATAAACAATGCACCTCTAGTGATGATCGATACAAGCTTGTATGAAAATAAGAGTGTTGCGTATAAGAACTTATATTATAGTGTTGAACAAGGGGATGACTTACTCTCTGTTTCTGAAAGTCATTCTGTTCTGGTTAGTGAATTAATGGATTGGAATAGACTCACTAAAGTTAAACTTGATGTGGGACAAAGAATTATTGTTGAGAAAACCCCCATGCTAATTTTTGAAGATAGAACAGGGGTAATGGATACAACTAAATTATTTATTCCTGATACTTCCTTTTTTATTAGAGCAAATATTGATGAAGTTGAATTTGAAGCAAGTGTTCAACGTTTAAAAGATTATGGGGAGCAAAATGACACCAATTATATTTACAAGCTATTGAATTATACACATCCATTTTATAGTTATAAGGCTATGAAAGGGGTTACCGTTAAGCGAATACAAGGTAGTGGATTGGTAGAAGTGGGTTTTAAAACAAGTGATCCTGGTTTATGTCAGCAGACCATTATGTTGTTAATCAATGCTTTTGAAAATAATTATAGTTTATTATTTGAGAATCAAAGTGACCATATCATCTCTTATTTTGAGAAAAGGGTTGCTGAATCTTCTGCTAATCTTCAAGCAGCTGAAAATAGGCTATTATTGTTCAATCAGGATAATAATATTATCAATTATTACGAGCAAACACGTCATATCTCTGAACAAAAAGAGCAATTAGATTCTAGGTATTATGATGTAAAGATGAAATTTACTGCTGCTGATTCAGTACTTCGGCAATTAGAAAAACAACTTGAATCTCAGCGGGGTGTTTCAATGTATAATGCTAAATTATTAGAGTACAGAAATCGATTATCAGAAATAACTTATCAAATTGCCATAAATGAGTTAAATGATTCCAAAGATCCAAAAGCTGTTTCTGCCATTAAAGATTTGCAAGCAGAATCATCTGATCTAAAGCATAAGATTAAAGAGGATATTAATTCTGTTTTTGGATTACAGTTTTCTCCAGAAGGAGTTAAAAGTGATGATATTCTAACTAATTGGTTATTGAAAACCATAGAGTATGAGGAAAGTAAAGCTAAATTGGCAGCATTATATGAAAGGAAAAAAGAGTTCCAGAAAACCTATGAAACCTTTGCACCACTGGGTGCCCAGCTTTCAAGAATAGAAAGAGAGATAGATGTTTATGAGCAGCAATACCTTTCATTATTACATAGTCTAAATCAAGCTAAACTAAAGCAACAGAACTTAGCATTTAAGAGTAATATTAAAATAGTAGATCCTCCATATTTTCCTTTAAACCCTGAAGGATCTAAAAGAAAACTATTTATTGTCGCGGCTGGTTTGGTTGGTTTTATCATGGTATTGTTTTCTATTTTAGTTTTGGAGTATTTCGATGATACTGTGAAAACCCCAAAAAGAGCTTCCAAGCTCACTGGTTTGCCATTATTCAGTGCATATCCCAAAATAGTTAAGAAAAAGAAGGGGATTAATTATGAGTATATCCAAAACCGACTTTTAGAATTAGGAGCTCAGAATCTGATTAAAATAAAGGATGAACATAGCCTAAATGATAAAGTAGGACCAATAAAGATAGTTCTGTTTAGTACATTGATGACAGATGGAAAATCATTAATTGCGGATAGGTTTTCTGAGGTTTTACGAGAGTTTGATTATACAGTACTTAATTTAAACTATCATTTACCTACTTATCAAGCTGAATTTATTCATAAGACAAGTGAGAATGAGTTAAACAAGACTTATAAAGTTGGAAAAGGGTTCTTTGGCGTAAAATCATTTTCTGAATTAATAGAGCATGTAGAATTTGAAAACAGTAATCTTGATCATTCAAAATTAGATTATATTATTTTAGAACTTCCATCAATTATTAATCATGCCTACTCGCCTGAACTGGTTAGAGATGCTGATATTGGGTTGATGCTTGTAAGAGCAAATAGAACTTGGCAAGGAGCCGATGTAAATGCTTTGGAATCGATACGAGAATTCTTGAAAATTAAACCCTATGTATTTTTAAATGGTGCAAATCCAGAATTCCTACAAGATTTAATAGGGGAGATTCCTCGTAAGCGTTCAAGAATTAGACGAATGCTAAAAAAAGCAATTAGATTGCAGTTTTTCGAAAGAAATCAAATAAAAAAGTAGATCCAATATACTGTAGATGGATTATTGATTATCATAAGTAAATATAAACCATGAAGAACAAAATAATTAAAATACTCAAGGAGAAAAATGTTCAATCATTAGCAGGGAATATGCTAACAGCTGGTTTTGGGTTTTTAAATTTTGTGATTTTGGCAAGAACTTTTGATAAAGATATTTTTGGAGAATGGGTATTGTATCTTACAGGAGCTGCTTTTGTTGAGATGTTTCGTTTTGGGATTACCAGAACAGCTTTAATACGTTTTTTAGCAGGAGCAAAAGAAGAAGATCAAAAACAGTTAATTGGTTCTAACTGGTTGATTGGTTTAGTAGTAAGTGTGTTTATTGCCATCGTTTTATATGCTTTACTTTTAATATTTCCAGAGAGAATAGAAAGTTCAGGTTTTGTTCTCTTTTTTCAATGGTATCCTATATTGGCCTTTTTGAATCTACCCTTTAATAATGCACTAACCATACTTCAAGCTCGTCAGCAATTTGATAAAATATTCGTGGTCAGGTTTTTAAATTCAGGATTGTTTTTCTTTGGCTTATTAGTGAATTTCCTTTGGTTACATAAAGGTTTGCTAGAAGTTATCTGGTTCCATTTAATTATTTCATTTGTAGTTTCATTAGTCACGGTCTTATTGAATTGGGATGGGATTCTTAATATATTTCATGCAACTAAAGAAAAAAATAAAACCATTCTCAATTTTGGAAAATATACAACTATAACCCTAATAGGGACTAATTTGCTAAAGAGCGCCGATACCTTCATTATCGCTTTAAGTCCACTAGGTGTTACTGCAGTTGCGCTGTATTCTATCCCATTAAAGCTTACAGAATTACTACAGATTCCTCTAAGGAGCTTTGTGGCTACGGCTTTTCCTAAAATGTCGAAAGCAAGTATTGAAGGAGATTTAAAGATGGTGAGGTATTATTTTTATAGTTATAGTGGATCTATTACGATTTTATTTATACCGGTAACAATAATTACTTTTTTCTTTTCTGATTTCTTCGTGTTGTTGCTAGGTGGTGAGAAGTATTTGGGAATAGACCCCGTAACTGGGGCTAGTGCTAGCTTGATATTTAAAGTTTTTGCTATTTATGGGATGTTGTTACCCATTGATAGACTAACTGGTGTTGGTTTGGATAGTATCAATAAACCAAAAAAGAATTTTTATAAAATCATTTTTATGGTAGTGGCCAATATCATAGGGGATTTAATTGCGGTATTTGTATTTGAATCTTTGTTAGCGGTTGCGGTCGTTACGATTATATTTACATTAATAGGCTTGATAATTGGATATTACTATCTCCATAAAGAAATTGATTTAAAGTTTAGGTTGATCTTTATCGAAGGGTGGAAAGTCTATTCCAATAAAATAAAGGAGTTATTATAATATGAGATTATTAAAGCAATATATATTTCTAATTCTAATCATTTTTTCTAGCGTATTAACTGCTCAGAAGACCATTAATTGCGATTATATAATTGAGGTAGATGATGTTTCAATAACAAATCATACTGCTAATCCTGGTGATACTATGTGTTTGATGGCGGGAGTAAGGCCTCAATTGTATATGAAAAATATTGAAGGTACAGCGGATGAACCAATTGTTATCATTAATTATGGTGGTGTGGTAAACATTGAAACAGAACTATCTTATGGACTAAAGTTTGCATTTTGCAGATATATTAAGCTGACAGGAACAGGTGACTCTAATGAGGAATATGGAATTCAAATTGATACAGTAGCTTTAGGAAATGGTATAGATATAGGCTTTCAATCTTCTGATTTTGAAGTTGAAAATGTGGAGGTTCAGAAGACAAAGTATGTTGGAATCATGGCAAAAACCGATCCTGATTGTACTTTTTCTGCTGTTCGAGATAGCTTTACCATGTATAATGTAAATATTCATGATAATTATCTACATCATATAGGTACTGAAGGTATGTATATTGGTAATTCATTCTTTTTAGGACATAGTCTTTCTGCCTGTGATACTGTTGTTTTACCGCATATTATTGAAGGGGTAAAAGTTTATAATAATATTGTGCATAATACTGGTTGGGATGGAATACAAGTAGGATGTGCATTATACAATTGCGATATCTATAATAATGATGTTTATCTGGATTCACAAGAGGAGCAAACTTATCAGATGAGTGGAATAATCGTAAATACGGGTAGTTCTTGTGATGTACATGATAATATCATTATTGATGGAAAAGGGACTGGAATATTTAATCAAGGTACTGGGGGACAATATTTCTTTAATAATCTAATTGTAAATGCTGGAAGGGATTATTTTCCAGAAGATCAGATTTTGAAACAGCAATTTGGGATTTTCTCTAAATACCAATATATCCTTCCACCAGATTCTAACTTTTACTTTTTTAATAATACAATTATAAATCCCAAGAGTGATGGAATTAGATTCTATAATGCTAATAGCGATCATAATGTGTTTTCAAATAATATTATATTAAATCCAGGAGCTTTTGATTACTATACTGAAAATGGTTCTGTAAATAATACAGGTGCCGATTCTTATATTCATAATTATCTTGATTGCACAATTATTGATACCAGTAATAATATTTTTGAAAGATCATCTAAAGATCAATATTTTGTAGATACAACAGAGTACAATTATCGATTAACCAATAACTCTCCAGCTGTTAATATTGGAGATGATGTTGCCTCATATGATGTGTTTTGGGATTTAGATGGTAATGTAAGGCCATATAATAATGCTGCTGATATTGGAGCTTACGAATATCAGTCCTCAAGCACAAGTGCTTTGAATGAGGAAAGTCATTTGCTTTTTAATATCATCCCAAATCCTTCTGACCATTTTATTCAAATAGAAATACCTATAGGTTTTTCATCAGAATGTCATATTGAAATATTGAATATTAAGGGAGAGAGAATGTATTTGGATTCAATGGTGAGTGATGATAAACGAATTATAGACATTGATATCAGTAAGCTCTCAGAAGATATGTATTTCATTCGTTTAATAGATGGGAAGAAAGTTGTTGTTGAGAAATTTATAAAGAATTAGTATGATTACTTGGCCTATTTTCCTTGCTTTGATTTTATCTGTTGCTGCTGTTTATTTCCAGATTAAAAGGGAGGATGAGCAAGCCGTAAAAGAACAAGCTGAGGAGGATGAGCGATTATCAAAAAATGAAAATGAGAATGAAGATGAGGAATTGTAATTTTCGTTCAAAGAATTAATAATACATGGGTAATCCATTTCTTAAAAATACAGGAGCTTCAAAGCTCGAGCATCCAATAGCAATTCTGCTAGTGATACTTATTTCTGTTCTAATTGGGAATGTTCTTGCTAAAAAGGGAATTACAATGATGGGAATGCTCATTGTCTTGCCTTTCATCGCTGTCTACCTTGAGAGAGTTTTTCATACTCCTAAAATTGCATTATTTACCATTCAAATTGCAGGTTACTTTATTGTTGGAATATATCGCTACACTGGGCCGGGAATTCCTTTTGGGCTTAGCGCGGATGGCTTATTTGTTCTGGCATTAGTGGCTATTATTTTTAAAAACTTCTATGAAAGAGTTGATTGGACTCCTTTATTGAAAGATATTTCGCTTTTAGGAGCAGTGTGGATGGGGTGGATATTTTTCGAAATTGTAAATCCTGAGGCTGTTAGTTTTCAAGCTTGGTTCTATACAATGCGAGGAATTGCTTTCTACTTTTTTATAGGTATTCCAATGGTTCTCCTTTTATTAAGAGAGCCAAGAGATTTAGAAATCTATTTCTATATATGGGGAGCTTTTACCATTTTAGTTACATTGAAAGGAGCTATGCAGCTCATTATAGGATTAGATCCTTTTGAGCAGAAGTGGATGGATGCTGGTGCTTATGAGACTCACTTACTGTTTGGTAAACTTCGTGTTTTTTCATTTTTAAGTGATGCAGGGCAGTTTGGAGCCTCTCAGGCTCAAGCTCTAGTGATGGGTGGAATTATTGCTTATGAAACTAAAAACTTTAAAAAGAGGATTTTTTTTGGTACAGTAGCTTTGTTCGGGCTTTATGGGATGTTGGTGTCTGGTACAAGAGGAGCCATTGCGATTCCTGCACTTGGTTTTTTTACTTATTTAATATTAACTAAGAACACCAAACTAATTGCATTAGGTCTCTTTGCAGGCATTATGCTCTATGTTTTCTTTGCGCATACCTCTATTGCTCAATCTAATTATCAGGTAGCAAGAATGAGAACAGCTTTTCACCCTGATGAGGATCCTTCATTTATTGTTCGTTTAGAAAATCAGAAGATATTAAAGAATTATCTGTCGACTAGGCCAATTGGCGGAGGAGTTGGGCATGCAGGAACTAGAGCATTAAAATACGTTCCTAATGGATTTTTAGCAAATGTAGCTACCGACAGTTGGTATGTACTAATATGGGCAGAGAATGGAGCTGTTGGTTTATTATTGCACTTCTTTATTCTCTTCTATATTGTTTTTAAAGGAGGCTTTTATATAATGTTCCGCACGAAAGACCATGAGTTAAAAGCACGGATGATGGCAATTCATGGTTGTATAATGGGTGTTCTTTTGGCTAATTATGGTAATGCAGTAATGGGGCAGTTTCCTACTTCTATAAATATCTATTACGGTATGGCCTTTCTATTTATGATTCCTCACTTTGATAAAGTGATATTGGAAGGTAGAAAAAATGGAATGGACCTTTTAAAAGTGTTTCCATCATCAATTGAAAAAACTACATAGTCCATTCCGCTCTTTATTATTACTGAACCTCAATCTTATCCATCATCAATATTCTATTTCCGCTAATGAGTTCTAAAATATAAACTCCTGAACCTATATTTGAGGTGCGTAAGTCTATATTTAACTCGTCCAGCTCATGCATCTTTCCTAAATTCTCCAATAAAACTATTTGCCCATACATATTAGTGAGTTTTAATTGAACAGCATCCTCTGTTTTTGTTTGTGACAATATATTGAATTGATGATTTGAAATGGGGTTTGGGTAAATACTGAAATCAGAATGGGTCAGGTCCATTTCTAAGTCTTCAATATTTGTGAATTCCATTTCTTTCATCACATTAAGTTCTAAATTAAGGTTGATTAAACCAGTTGCTAGATTAGTATTGAATTCGCTGTTAAACTCAGGTGTAATATTTAATATCTCCACATCTGAGTCTATATTAATAGAAAGGTTATACTGTGGGAGATTAGCTGGTATTTCTGAGAAATCTAAATAGATATAGGCAATATTGCCATCTAGAATGAAATTTAGTTCAGTTCCTTCTCGCACCATTAAATAGTCTAAAACATCCTCCATGTCAGCGAACCAAATATTGTCCAAGCCATTTTTTCCATATTTATTGGCTATATCATTCATATAAAACTCAAAAGTTGGCCAAATTAAACTTCCTCCAGTTACTTGGTTTCTTATTCTATGTGTAAATTCTGAATACCAGATATGATTATTCTCATTGGTACTATTTGCAATTTGGTCTATTCTTTCCGAGATATTTGAGATGTCATAATTGTCATCGTTTAAAAATCGACGATAGATTTGCAATTGATGAGTATTGAAAGTTTCATCAATATCAATCCCTGAAGGATAGCCACTAAATTCTACTTTATTACTATAAACAGCTAACATGCCATTATTGAATGCCACATCTGAATAAGCTAAATCACCGCTAGGAATCACAAAATGACGCATTTCAATCCCTGTTTTGCTGAATACGTAGTTATTATTTTCTTCAACTTGAAACTGATGATCTGTTTCGCCCCAAGCCGCATGGGAGTAACTGTGATTATAGATATTCCATCCTGCATTATTAACTTCAGTAATTTCTGCCCATGTCATATAATCTGGTGTGTTGATATGTAAATCTGTAAAAGATGAGTTTACTGAGTTTAGGGCAATTCCCGCTGTGAAATTGATGTCATTTCCGCAGCCATCAGTATAATAAAGGCCTTCACTTTGGGTATCAACTTCCTCTATATAGCCTCCATTAAAAAGCTTGAAGCCATAATCATATCCATCATATTTCCCATCGTCTAGAGTTAGACTATAAGCAAAGTTTTTATTATATTTTAAAGCAGCTTTGTTAATGTCTAATGATGTTGGTATTCCTGCGAATTCAACAATAATTCTAGAATATCCACTCCAGTCATTATCATAGACTTTAAAACTTATGGTATCAGAAAGAGCTATTAAACTATCGGTGTCCATAGTTTCTATAGAGATGTTATATAGACCTTCATTATTAAAAGTGAGAAGGAAATCATTAGCAGGACCACTAACAGTTTGTTCCAATTGTCCATCCACGTATATAGAAGTTTGACTAATTGAAACAGCATTCGGATCTGGCTCAAATAGCTCTGCAAATACTTTTCCACCGTCACCTGTACCATCATGGGCATTATCATTTTTTTGCTCGTTAAACCAAATGAACTCATCAGCTCCACCCACAAATTTAATACTCTTGATGCCAATATTGAAAGCGCCAGCATCGGCACTATAGGGAAGTTCTATAAAAGAAAGATCCTCAAAATTAATAGCAGCATCAAAATCAGCAAGAGGGATTTTAATAGTCGTCCAATCTTCTGGATATTCGTTTAAATACCGGTCTAGTGTAAGTAAACCTATAGCTGCGGGTCTTATTCTTATTCTGTTCCATAATATGTTGGACGAGAAGGCTTTTAAGGTGATTTCTAAAGTGTCGTTTCCACCAGCAATTACATTGGCATGGCCAGAATAGATATATTGATCGTCATAACCCAGTTTCAATTTTCTATAGCCAGTTTCAGTATTCCAGATTTTTAAATAAGTGATTGATTCTAAGTCGATTCCTGTGTACTGAGGAATGATATGTATCACTTCATTGATGAGGCCTGAATCCAAACTATTAGGTGAGACAATTTCGATTTGGACAGGAGAAATAGGGTTTGCAGGTGCTTCAATGTGAATTTGATGTACTGCCGTTTCTGCTCCCTGGCCATTGAATAAATAGGCTTTGGCATGTATTGAATGATAGCCAGTGTCCTCAATGGAATATTCCATTTTGAAAGGGCTAAATAAATCTTCAGCAATCAAAATTTCATTATGATAGAATTCTACTTTTTCAAGTGTTTCCTCTGTAATGTTTGATTCAACAAGGTTAGCAAGCAGTTGTCCACCGCCACCAAGGCCATCGTGTTTATTGTCAGTTTTTGATTCTCCAAACCATAAAAATGATTCTGGTCCTCCTGTAAATTCCATTTTTTGAATATCAATATCAAAAAAGCCTGCATCGGCACTATATGGAAACTCGAAAATCTGTAATCTACTAAAATCAATAGAAGATGTGAAATCCTCCAAAGGAATACTAATGGTTACCCATTCGTCATTTATTCCTCCTACCGATGTTGCATAATCTGATAAGTTTAGCACACCCTGTGCTGATGGTCTAATTCTAATTTTTGACCAATTATTAAATCCATTTTGTGCTCTTAATGTGATCTCCAAATGGGTATTTCCAGAAGCAATAACGTTTTGTGCAGGACCATATACATTGGTATTATCATAACCCATTTTAAGTTTTCTATAGCCAGTATTTGTATTACTAACTCTTAAATAGGTAGGTTCGTTTAAAGTGGCTCCATCTGTTTGAACTAATAGTTGGAAACTCTCTTGTGCTTCAAATTCAGAATAATCAATAGGTTGAAGCAAATAACAACTTAAATCTGGAGGGGCTAAATATTGTAAATAAATGGTTTCAATATCAGAAAAGGAAAAACTGCCGTCATCAAAATAAGCTTTGGCTTGAATATTTTGCCATCCTGTATCTTGTATGTCGAGTGTGAACTGGAAAGGAATACTCTCGTCGTTATCTATTAATTGATTATTTACATAAACTTCTACTTTTTCCACATTATTATCAACTGGAACAGCAGGAATAACGTTAGCATCCATTTGATATGCTGCACCTGAACCATCATGAAAATTATTGGTTTTATCATCGCCAAACCATAAATATGGATTTGTTCCTCCAGTAAATTCTACTTTGCTGATATAAAGTTCAAAGGCACCAGCATCAGCACTGTAAGGAAATTCCATATAGGAGATGGAGCTGAAATCAATAGCATCATCAAAATCAGCTAAAGGTATTGTAATGGTTTTCCACTCATCTCCAATTCCATCAACTTCATTTACATAGGAAGCCAAAACTAGAGAACCTGAAGCTTCTGGCCTCAGTTTCATTTTTGACCAATTGATATTCCCATTTGGATCTTTTAATGTGATTTTTAGTTCATAGTTTCCTCCATATATTACATTGATCTTTGGGTTGTAAATGGAAGTGGCATTATTAGAGAATTTTAACTTTCTATAGCCTGTTTCGTTATTGATAACTCTAAGGTAAGCAGGCTCTCCTTCCACTACACCTTCCACATTTACTTGTAGGTTTAATAGGGCAGGAGCAAAAAGCTCATTGGTAGACTCCTCAAATTGAAGTTCTAGGTTTTGAGAATACGACAAGAATGGACATAGAAGCAGTAGATAAAATGCGAATAATAAGTTTCTCATTGATTTTAGGTTTTTGGGAATTACAAAAGTAAAATAATTGTTAAAAGAAAACTATCCAATAGCCCATGCATTATTTAAGTGTTGACTTTCAATTCGTAAGCGTACAGTTGGAATAATAGGAAACTGAAAAAATCTTAAAATGAAGCTATATTCTATAATGAAATGAATAGAATATTTTGAGTTTGTGGTGTTATTTTCAAAATGAATTATTCTAATTCTTCTTGTTTGCGATAAATTCTTTTCAGGCTATCCTCTTGAATTCTGAGAAAGATATTAAAACTTTCATCGGCAATAAGCTTTTCATCTATTAAATTTTTAAAGGCCTCATCTCTGATTTTGAAAATCTTAATTACCAACTCCTGAAGTTTATCCTTTGAATTTGAATTTTTTATTTCAATATCTAAGTCTATAATCTTTTGATAATAAACATCAATTCTGTTTTTCTTCTTGAGTTTTGACCAATTATTTAATGAACGAAGGGAGCCACTAAAAATAACCAATAAAGTAATGATTAGGGCTATTACTTCAGCGTACTTTACCAAAAAACTTGGTTTTGATCGATCTAAATACATGTTCACGCCATCATGCAAAGGGAAGCGTAAATTGCTGTGGTTAAACTCTTCATGAATGATGTTGAATATTGGGTTTTCAGTGATGATTAAAGCTTTGTTTTGAACTATAGATTCCATCATATTATAGACCAAATCCTCGTCTAAACCGACTCGGCATATCAGAACTCCAAATGTGCTAATGGTTAGAGTGGGTTCTGTTGGAGTATTGACATAGGTGTCTTTTGGGATGATAAAAGGGAAAAGGGTATTGTTTCTTAGGTTGATACCATTTACAGAGCTTCCTCCTATCGCGATATTTGAAGGATTTCCTAAGGAGAAAATATCCAATTCTGGATTTCTCATCATTGAAACTATTCGAGGGTTATTATAAGAGGTTACAGAGCAACTAATATCAATAGTTTCCCCAACCATGTTCTCATTGTATTTTGTGTATACTGGTGTGTAATCCCCTTCTTGAAGACCATAATAGCTCAAAAGCTCTTCAACAAACCAAGCCGTTCCTCCATCTTTTGGTCCCAATCCGACTTTTTTTCCTCTAAATAATTCAACTATATTTTGATGAGCATCCGCTTTTTGGTAGATGATAAAAAGATTATGAGTGTAAAGTGGTAGTACGGTTCTGATATTGCGGTTTAGCTCATCTTTAGAATATCCTAAATCTTCGTAATCAAGGGTATTTTGGATGATAGCAAAATCAGCTTTGTTTTCCATGAGCAGTTTTACATTCCCAAGACTTCCAACTGCTGTACTATCAAATCTGAAATTAATTCCAATGTCGTTTTTTAGTTCTTTAACGATTAATTCACCTGCTTGAAAGTTAGAAGTACCTTTGTTTAAGGCAGCTATCACTAGGCTTTTTTTGTCATTATTGCATGAGCTGAAAAATACCGTTAAAAATGTAATGGCAGTAAATAATATTAGTTTGTTATATTTCATCTTAATTGAAAAGGAATAATACTTAATTTATAGGTGTAGTCTTTTTTGAATGTAAATATAGTAATAATGTAAGAGGGAAAGGAGGATATTTGGTTAAGGTTTTTTTGGGATAATTTGCCCATGAAAACGACCTTCCCATCAAACCTCAATTTTTTTCAGACTTAAGCTAAATCGTTTTATATTTACTTCTTCATTTAATAATTGATTCTTACATTAGGAATAATCTTTAAGGTATGGATCTGATGAGAAAACTTTTGAGAGAAAAAAACGATACAAATGATTATAACCATATTTAAATATACGATTCTATTTCTGAGTATAATAGTCATCATTTCTCTATTCATAGGCTCTTGTAGCAAGGGTGTAGATAAGTTAGCTTATAAAAATCCGAAGATTTCTATTGAAGAAAGAGTAGATGATCTTTTAGATAGGATGACTCTAGAAGAAAAATTTTGGCAATTATACATGATTCCAGGCGATTTGTCTGAAGGAAAAGAAAAGTATAAAAATGGATTGTTTGGTTTTCAAATCAGCGTCAAGGGAAAATCGAAAAATCAAACAGAGCAATTATTGGATTATTCTGGAGGAGGAAGTGCTTTGGAATCGGTGAGACTAGCAAATGAGATACAGAAGTATTTTGTTGAGGAAACTCGCCTTGGAATTCCCATTATTCCTTTTAGTGAAGCCCTTCATGGGTTAATTAGTAACGAGGCCACTTCTTATCCTCAAGCCATTGGTTTAGCCGCCACATGGAATACGGAATTAATGGAGAATATAGGGGTCAAGTTAATTTTTATGGGGACTACGAAAAAAGCTTTGATAATCTAAAGAGGAAAAACGATACATCCGTAACGCCTCTGAGGTTAGATCTAAAAAGCTTTATTTTAGCATTGAAAGATTCCGCA
>NZ_JABKBZ010000284.1:0-479 GCF_013166635.1 Lentimicrobium sp. S6
TTAGCACTCCCCACCATATGGTTTTCGCTTCTTACAATAATGACATATATACCTGCCGACCATTGGCTAATATTTAAGGCCTCCTCCTTTATACCATTGGCTAATTTCTTTTGATAAACCTCCTCGCCAGTTTGATTATAAACAGATAATTGTAAACCTGTAATTTCATTTTTGTTTTCGATGATTAGCTTAGCTATGGTATGAGCAGGGTTGGGTAGTATTTGTAACTCTATTTTATCTTTTGTTTGGGCATAATGCTTAGGGCTTTGTAATTCATCTATACCCACAATAGTATGGCAGGTATAGGGTAAAAACCCAGAAACTACACCACCAGGGCATAAACTATCGTATTGCCCTGTCCAATTGGGGTATACAGTATCATAAGTAAAGTCCAGATTACGCTTGCTCATATAAATATCATATTTACCAGAGGAATTATTCTCTTTCATTCTACCTACGGTTACGATTTTGTCATTATA
>NZ_JABKBZ010000285.1:0-471 GCF_013166635.1 Lentimicrobium sp. S6
GACAACAAAGAAGATGAAAACAAATATGCCGAAAACGCCATCACAAATTTATTGAGTGAATTGAGCAAACTGGGTTCATCAAAACAGAACATTGAAATTTGTCTTGTTGGTGGAGCAAATGTGTTGAGAAAAGAAAATGACACAGTAGCTAATAATCTAATTTTAAATATCTTTGAAATTACTGAGCAGAAAAAGTTAACTGTAAAAGAAACATCTTTGGGCGGATACGAAAGGCGCTCTGCCACGCTGAACCTGAGTTCAGGACTTGTTAGCTTTACTGTTGGTGATAGTACCGAAAAGAAATTATATGAATATTTTGCTGAAAAAAATAAGGAGGATAATCAATGAAAAATGATTCTAACAAAACCAAAGAACAACTCATAGCTGAGTTGGACGATTTACGCACACAAAGTAAAAAGCGTGAGGAAGAACATAAAGAAAGCCAGAAAAAATATCGTCTGCTTATTGAAA
>NZ_JABKBZ010000286.1:0-466 GCF_013166635.1 Lentimicrobium sp. S6
AAGTCGTAACAAGGTAGCCGTACCGGAAGGTGTGGCTGGAATACCTCCTTTCTGGTGTATTTCTGTCCTATCAGTTTTTTGATATAAAGGATATCTTGCACTTTTGCTACTATTATATTTCATATATATTTAAAACCCGTGGACGGTTATTAACTTAGTCCTGTAGCTCAGTTGGTTAGAGCACTACACTGATAATGTAGGGGTCCCCCGTTCAAATCGGGGCAGGACTACCAAGTCCGCTTTATATTATGAGCGGTATTGCATTTAACTAATTGTTCAAACTAGGGTTTTATATACACAGGAGGCATCATATGGGATTGTCGTGGTTCAAATCCACTCCCTCCACTTCTAAATGCATTAAGCATTTACAAAGAGTTCTTTGACGTATTGAAAGATGACATTGATAAAATAGAATAAAAATAACGAGCGCCGATGCGACGAGCAAATTTATTTGCAAATCAACTTG